>PCUL01000257.1:2311-27375 GCA_002771745.1 Bacteroidetes bacterium CG18_big_fil_WC_8_21_14_2_50_41_14 | reverse complement strand
TGTTTATCTGGTTTCCGGGGGGGCAAACACATAATTCATCTTATATCAATTTTACGGGATGTTTAATGCTATCTACTTATTATATAGTGTAAATAGCAGGGAAAATTCTATGTTTTTTTTGAGATATTTTTGCTTTTTGTGCTAATTAACAATGATTCCGGATAAGAAAAGGCTTCTTTTACGGTTTTTGATGAAAGAATAGCGCCTTATCACAGGCATCTTCTCGCAAATCAAAGAAAATCCACTCAATTGATACCACCGTAACCGCATGATGTGTACTTTTGAAGCAAATTTGTAAAAATGCGTTTGTTTGCAGCCATTGTTTTATCTTGTCTGTTACTGCCCACAGCCATGACCAAAGCCCAATCTACCGGGTTTGGCAGCAACGTGATGTCTGTCGGGAAGGTGGATGAAAGCGCAAATCTTCCCACCAAAGTGAGTGTCAGTCTGGGAACTTCATTTATGGCATTTTCAGGGATCAATGCAATCAATACCTGGATCATGCCGCGAATTACCATGCCTGTCACCAAAAAATGGAGTATCTCCTATGGCATGGGCTATTCGGCTATTTTTATAAATGGTTTTGAAAATACATCCGGGCAACAAAACCACAGTCAATACGGGCATTTGTTTATTTCAGGGCAATATTTGCTTACTAAGAGAATCACTCTCACGGGGACAGCCTACAAAACCATGATGCTTAATCCATCTCCAAAAGACGACCTACCCAGGGATAACCGATTGGATTTCAGCAGCCAGGGTGTGATACTCGATATGAATTATCAGGTAACCGACCATTTTCAAATCAACGTGGGCTTGGAGTACCGAAATCAAAACTATCCCATGTACCCGGGAATGCATCCCGGTTTTTCAACCGGTTCTGGCAACTTCATAAATGAACCTTTTCTTCCTTATCCATAATCATTTAGCCAAAATGCCTGTTGTGCCCGGGCAACTTACCTTTATCAACAAATTTCACCATGAACCTATTGAAACGAATTGAAGCATTTGCCCGTTTGGGTTATCTTATGCAGGAATCAGGCAATTCTGGCAACCAGCCAATCTTTTTAGGCCCTGAGGAACAGCATTCTTTCGAAGAACTTCAATTTGAAATCGCTGATGCGCCGCATTACAATGGGTGGTTTACGGAGTCGAATGTACGAAAAGCCATCAGCTCGTTGGGCAAGTCAATGACCATGGAACACCTTGAAAAATGGCTGAAACAATACCCGGAACATCTCGCGGAAATAAATGGAAATCACAGCATTGGCCTGGTAATGGCAGGTAATATCCCGGCAGTAGGGTTTCACGATTTGCTGTGCGTACTCATCACAGGAAATAAGCTTAAAGCCAAGCTTTCATCCGATGACAACCGGCTGATACCTGCTTTGACAAAGTTACTGGTGGCCACCGAACCAGAATTTGCTGATTCTGTTATGTTCACAAATGACCGACTCAATGGCTTTAACGCCATCATTGCCACGGGAAGCAACAACTCAGCCCGTTATTTTGAGTATTATTTTGGAAAGTATCCACACATCATCAGGAAAAACAGAAATGGCGTAGCTGTAATTACCGGTAAGGAATCTCAGGACGAACTTCAACTTTTATGCAACGATATTTTCAGCTATTATGGATTGGGATGCCGCAATGTTTCGCACCTGTTTGTACTTGATGAATATGATTTCGTTCCACTTTTAGATGCTTGTCAACAGTGGGTTACAATCAACGACAACCACAAATATTTCAATAATTACGAATACAACAAGGCCATTTTTCTGGTGAACAGCACTCCTCATTTCGATGCAGGAAACCTCCTCGTCACCGAAAGCACCTCCATGGCATCTGCCGTAAGCGTGCTTCATTACGAATACTATTCAACTTTTGATGAACTGCAAAAAAAACTGGAGATGATCCATGATCAAATCCAATGTGTGGTCACAGCTGATCCCCTTTTTGACTTCAGTATTCCTTTTGGCAAGAGCCAGGAACCTCAACTTTGGGACTACGCGGATGGTGTCGATACCATCAGGTTTTTGATGGGTCTCAAATAAAGAATTTATTTTTTTCAAATTATTTGGTTATTACCTCCAAAGCAACTATTTTTGCAGCCCTTTAAAAGTGCATTGAAAAATCAGGAAAAATGAAAAAAGATATTCACCCAAAGAACTACAGACTGGTCGTTTTTAAGGACATGTCAAACGATTACAGCTTTATAACCAAATCAACTGTGAACACCAAGGACACGATTGAGTGGGAAGATGGTAAAGAATACCCGTTGGTAAAACTCGAAATTTCACATACTTCTCATCCCTTCTTTACAGGTAAGAGCAAGTTAATTGATACTGCCGGTCGAGTTGATAAATTCAAAAACCGCTACAAAAAGCATTTCGACCAGAAAACACCTTAATCATTTTTCAGTCGATTCAACATATAAAGTCCTTGTGTTTCGACACAAAGGGCTTTTTTTTTTTTATTAACAAGCAATTTTCTAAGTGCTTTTTCGTATCTTTATGGCAACACATAAAAAATCATATAAATCGACTTGTGTATGAATTATATTCTCTTTGACAGCTTTGGAAGAGACAGCCTGCTGCCTTTTACTTTCACGCGTCCGGTGGCCGATATCCGGGTTGGAATTCTCACCATCCGTGAAAAATGGGAGTTTTACCTGAAATCGGCAACTTCTTCTCTTACACAACAATACCTTAACCCTAAGTTTCCCATTCGGAAAGAAAAAGACAACCTGCTCATCAATGGATCGGTATTTCCTACAACCAGGTTAGTTCAGAAAATTGCTGAACTAAATCCCGGTCAGATTCTGGCAAAAGGAGAAATCATCATCGCCATGAGGGTGGAAGAATCTCAAATTGATGACTTTGCGTCGCAAGAAATCGACAGCACCATTGAGTGGGAGGAGGAAATGGTCAAGCTGAATGAAAATTGGGAGATCTTTTCATTTAACCCGACAGCAATTGTTGATGATTTTAAACTCATCACAGCAGGCAGAAAGTCAAAACCACTAAGCAAAACGAACTTTGTTACCGGTGATCCCAAGTTAATTTTCCTCGAAGAAGGTGCCCGTTCTGAATTTGCATTTCTCAATACCACCGATGGCCCCATTTATATAGGTAAAGAAGCCGAAATTATGGAAGGTTCCAAAGTGCGGGGACCATTTGCTTTGTGCGAACATGCTCATTTAAAAATGGATGCAAAGATTTACGGAGGAACTACCGTTGGGCCTTATTCCAAAGTAGGCGGAGAAGTAAGCAACTCGGTCATCTTTGGATATACCAATAAAGGCCATGACGGCTTTTTGGGAAACTCGGTTCTGGGTGAATGGTGCAACCTGGGTGCCGATACCAACACATCGAACCTGAAGAACACCTATGATATCGTCCGGCTTTGGTCATACGACAAAGAATCGTTTGTCAACACCGGATTGCAGTTTTGTGGCCTCATTATGGGCGACCACAGCAAATCAGGAATCAACACCATGTTTAATACCGGGACGGTGGTGGGAGTTTCGTGTAACCTGTATGGTGCAGGGTTTCAACGGAATTTCGTTCCCTCATTTTCATGGGGAAGCCCCAGTGGAATGAAATCCTACAACTTCACCAAAGCCGTTCAGGTGGCCGAAGCGGTGTATAAGAGACGGAATAAGGAATTCGACCAAAAAGAGAAAGATATTTTCGAATTCCTCTACAACCTCAATTCAGACTAAACCAACCAGGTTAAATAGCCTTTGGCATATCATTTGACCTGTTATAAAGCCTGTTTAACATTCGGGTCAATCTGTTTAACTGAAATCCGTATCAGGTTGTATTACAACCATTTGATAATATTTAAGAAATACATCAGTTTTCGTACTGACATTTTGACCGTCACAAAAACCAAACTATGAACCACCTTTTGTCATTGACAGATATCATGGATGCAGAAACCGAATTTTTCCCTTTACTTTCATCAGAAGATGAAGAGATGATGAACTCGGAAGATGTTCCTCCGATTTTACCCATATTACCATTGCGCAACATGGTGCTTTTTCCAGGAGTGGTCATTCCCATTACCGTTGGCCGGGACAAATCCATCAGCCTGATCAGAGAAGCATACAAGGGAGACCGCACCATTGGTGTGGTAGCACAAAAAAACGGGGAAGTAGAAGATCCATCCGAGGAAGATTTGAACCGTGTTGGAACTGTTGCTAAAATCATCAAAATACTTCAGATGCCCGATGGCAATACCACCGCCATTATCCAGGGCAAAAAACGTTTCGAAATCAAGCAAATCATCCAAAGTGAACCCTATTTCAAAGCTGAAGTAAACGGATTTGAGAAATCCAACTACCTACCCGACAACAAAGTATTTGATGCCATCATTTCGTCCATTCGTGACCTTTCGGTACAAATCATCGAAAAATCACCCAATATACCTTCTGAGTCGGCTTTCGCCATCAATAATATTGAGAGTGCTGTTTTCCTTGTCAATTTCGTATCATCTAATCTGAACACCGACAACCTGACCAAACAGGCCCTTTTGGAAATGACTGATTTGGAAGCCCGCGCCAACAGAGTGTTGGAACTGATGACGGTAGAATTGCAGATGCTCGACCTAAAACACGACATCCAACGGAAAGTAAAAGTTGACCTGGATAAACAACAACGCGACTACTTATTAAACCAGCAGTTGAAGACCATTCAGGAGGAACTGGGCGGTGGCCCCCACGACACAGAAGTGAAGGAGTTGAGCGTAAAGGCGGCCAAAAAGAAATGGAGTAAGGAAGTTGGTGAAACATTTAAACAAGAGTTTAGCAAATTACAACGCATGAATCCCGCCGCGGCAGAATACAGCATCCAGCTCAACTACCTGGAATTGTTTGTTGAATTGCCCTGGAGCGTTTATTCAAAAGACAACCTCGACCTGAATCATGCGTTAAAAGTATTAAACAACGACCATTACGGCCTTGAAAAAATAAAAGAACGCATCATCGAATACCTCGCCGTTCTGAAACTTAAAAACAACATGAAAGCGCCTATCCTGTGCTTTGTTGGCCCTCCCGGGGTAGGAAAAACCTCTCTCGGAAAATCCATTGCCAAGTCACTGGGGCGTAAATATTTACGTATGTCGTTGGGTGGTGTGCGCGATGAGGCTGAACTGCGCGGGCACCGCAAAACTTATATTGGTGCCATGCCGGGAAGGATTATTCAAAGTATTAGAAAAGCCAAAACATCCAATCCGGTATTCATGCTGGATGAAATTGACAAGGTGAGCAGCAACAACTACAGCGGCGATCCGCAGGCGGCTTTGCTCGAAATACTTGATCCGGAACAGAATATCGCCTTTTACGACAACTACCTCGAACAGGAATACGACCTTTCGCGCGTGATGTTTATTGCTACTGCCAACACGCTGTCGACGGTTCATCCGGCATTGCGCGACAGGATGGAAATCATCGACCTGGCAGGCTACCTGATGGAAGAAAAAGTGGAGATCGCCAAGCGGCATTTGATACCAAAACAACTGGAGGAGCATGGCGTTAGAAAAGATCAGGTGAAGTTGAGCAAAATTGTCATAGAAAAAATCATCGATCAATATACACGTGAAGCGGGAGTGCGGCTGCTTGAGAAACAATTTGCGAAAGTGATTCGCAACAGGGCCAAATTCATTGCCATGGATGAGGCTTATGAACCGAAAATCGAACCGGCTGATTTAAAAGCAATTCTGGGGGCACCTATTTATCAAAGAGACAAAGACATCTCGAATGATGTGGCCGGTGTGGTCACTGGACTGGCCTGGACAGCAGTTGGTGGCGAAATCCTATTTGTCGAAGTCAGCCTCAGCAAAGGAAAAGGTTTGCTTAAGCTTACCGGAAATTTGGGCGATGTGATGAAAGAATCTGCCACGCTGGCATTCGAGTATTTAAAATCGCATGCACGTTATTTGGGTATTGATGATGAGGTATTTGAGAAATGGAATGTGCATGTGCATGTACCGGAAGGTGCCACTCCCAAAGATGGCCCATCGGCCGGGGTTACCATGCTCACCGCGCTCACCAGTGCCTTTACACAGCGAAAAGTTAAAGCTCAGATAGCCATGACCGGGGAAATGACCCTGCGCGGGAAAGTGCTTCCTGTTGGAGGTATTACAGAAAAAATACTGGCCGCCAAGCGTGCCAACGTTAAAGAAATCATCCTGTCGAAAGAAAACCTAAAAGATATCGAAGAAATTGATGAAAATTACATCAAAGGACTCAAGTTCATTTATGTAAGCAACGCCATGGAAGTGCTGGAAGCCGCCTTGTTAAAAACCAAGGTAGAGCGTCCTTTGGAAATCTAAAGAAATGCGCTCCCGGACCGGGTTGTAAATGCAGGAAAGGTCAGGTATATTTTATCCTGAAATGACAAAAAGAAATTTACTTCACTACAATAAACCTGCACGTGGTTTTGGTATTCTTTCCCATCAAAACAGCCTCATAAATACCTGGTTTCCATCCGTCTAAATTGATCATCAACTTGTTTCCTGATAAATGTGTCAATTGAAGAACCTGGTTTCCTGTGGCATCATAGCATATAAATTTGGCATCCGGGTCAAAACCAACTTCACTAAAAAACGATACCTGCTCCTTGGCGGGGTTTGGAAAAGCCAACAGTCGTTCACCTGTAAAGGTATTGAACTGGGGCACGCTTAAGAGTGTAGTAGCCTGCTTCAGCACGATATCTTGGTTCGGGTCGAAATATAACATACCGGGTTCACGGTCGAACTCAAAAACGAAATGTTCGTTATTTTCCATATTCCGAACCCTGACCAGGGTATCGGTGCCATCATAAAAAGCAACCATCACCGTCAAATCCATTGGAAAGAAAGGAGCATTGCTTTGAACCTGATTGGTCAGAAAATGCGCTTGCCAACTTCCAGGCTGTTCTTCAGTAAAATAGAATTCGTTAAAATACACCGGATGGTTGGGTTGCTTCACCCAGGCATCGAAATACCAATGCAAATCCTCACCGGCTACCTCCCCTATTTTTGTTGCAAAATCATCTGTTACAGCCGTTTTAAATTTAAAATTAGCGGTATCCTCTGCATAGCTTTTGATGGCCTCAAAATACACCTCATCTCCAAGCAAATAACGCAATTGATGCAGCACACACGCCGACTTGGCATAAGTAATGGCATAATTAAACATTACATTGTTACTTGGCGGGTTTTCAATCCACGACTCATTATAAATGGCCCAACCCGGGTTTTGGCTCAGATAGGTACCGGCATAATTTAAAACACGGTTTTTATAGTTGGTGTAATTGTATGGCTCCAACCACAAAGCTTCCGACCAGGTAGCAAAACCTTCATTCAACCACAAATCGGCCCAGGTTCCGGGGCTGATCATATCGCCAAACCACTGGTGGGCAAACTCATGCACCATCAGGCTTTCGTTCCAGCAGCCGTAACATAGAGTGGTCAGCGTTTGGTTCTCCATCCCACCCCAAACAAATTCGTCATTGGCAGTGGCAAACCCACTCTTGGTGAAAGGATATTCCCCATATTTATTTGAAAAATAGTAAGCCATATTACTCACCTTGGCCATCGCGCCAATGCCAGGCGTATCCTCTCCATAATAATAGACAAATGGAACAGAAGCCCCATCGGATGGCCGTGTCCAATACAATGTAGAGCGGTGATAGCCTTTTTTGGCCGTAATAACCATCAGATACGTAGCGATGGGAATTTCACTCAGCCAATGATACTCAAGAGTACCTGCATCCACGATACTGTCGACCAGTGTTCCGTTGGAACCGAGCATCACCTCATCAGGCACCAGGGCAAAAACCTCGAGAGATGCCTTATCAGAGGGGCTGTCGTAGCAAGGGAACCACTTGCGCGCGCCTTGTGGCTCACAATCGGTAAAAAGGTAGCCTCCTGAAACATAAAAAGCACCATCTTCCACCTCCAGATGTTGATAATCGATGGTAATGGAGGCTGTTTCTCCGGAAGAATAGGTTCTGTCGAGTTGCACGGTCAGCAAGTTGTTTACATGATCGAACGAAATACCTGCTCCTGAAACCTGTGTGATAAGCAACGATGACTGCACCGCGTTCAGGACAATGGAACTAAGTGATGAATCCACTTTGAATTCTACCACGGCCTGTCCATCAAACACCTGGGTATAGGGGGAATCAAAATTGTCCAGGAAATCCAGGGTCAGCGTGTATTTTTGCACATCGTAACTGTGCCGGGGCGAATTCGGTCCAAGCGGGTCGCGCTCTAAGAGGCTGTGGTTGTGCTGTTTTTTCATGGAACAATAGGTTGCTCCATCGGTTTCAGCTTGGGAAATAAGCATTTGAGGAATGCCAGTTATCACCATTGAAACCATTAAAATAAAAAATGTTTTCTTATTCATTGAGGGGTTTTGTTAATTTTGACAGATCATACACAAAAGTAAAAGAATAAATTACATCGCGATTGAAAAAGCAATCCATTTATAAAATCATTTTAAGTCTCCTCCTTTCCATCACCATTTTGGGTTGCCATCCTCGCAAACATCAGAAGGAAAAGCAACTGTTTCGGTACAACGAGGCAGCAGGGTTGGTCAATCTCGATCCAGCCTTTGCACGCGATCAGTCGCATACCTGGGTTTGCAACCAGTTGTATGATGGATTGGTTCAACTCAACGACAGTTTGAAAGTGTTACCGGCCATAGCCCATTCATGGGAAATTTCTCCCGATGGACTCGACTACACCTTCCACCTGCGCAAGGATGTTCTCTTCCACGAAGATCCTGTTTTTGAAAACAAAACGCGAAATGTTACAGCCCGGGATGTAGCCTATAGTTTAAAGCGTCTGCTCGACCCCGAAACAGCCAGTCCCGGGGAATGGGTACTTTCGAAAGTACAAAGGGCGGATGGAGTTCCTGTCATCAATGCACTAGATGACAGCACGCTTATCATCAGGCTTGAACAGCCTTTCCCCCCTTTTTTAAGCATCCTCAGTATGCCCTATTGTTCGGTAATTCCAAAAGAAGCGGTGGATTATTATGGAAAAGAATTCAGGGTTCATCCGGTGGGAACCGGTCCGTTCCAGATGCAAAACTGGGTCGAAAACATCAAGTTGGTATTGCGACGAAACCCACATTATTTTGAAAAATCAGGTGACACTTCCCTCCCATTGCTGGACGGAATCGCCATTTCGTTCCTTATCGATAAGATGACAGCTTTCATGGAATTTGCAAAAGGAAATTTCGATTTTATGTCAGGAATCGACCCCTCCTATAAAGACGAACTACTCAACAAAACAGGAGAACTTAAATTAAAATACCGGGATCGTTTTTCACTGCTAAGCCAACCCTTCTTAAATACAGAATACCTGGCCATACTCGTCGACACCTCGTTGGCTTCAGTCCGTAATAGTCCGTTAGCCATTAAAAAAGTGCGCCAGGCCATCAACTACGGGTTCGACCGACAGAAAATGTTGCGTTATCTCAGAAACAACATTGGCCTGGCAGGAACCAAAGGCATGGTTCCTAACGGGATGCAGGCCTTCAACCCAAAGGCCCGTTATGGATATGATTTTCAGCCTGAAAAGGCAAGACAACTTCTTGGTGAAGCAGGGTTTTCTTCCGGGAACCCGATACCGCTCATTACGTTGGTCACCACGCCTGATTACCTGGATATCATCAAGTTTGTGCAATCGCAGCTTCAGGAAATAGGGTTCACAATTGCAGTAGAAGTTTCTCCTCCCGGCTCTGTCAGGGAAATGAAAGCACAAGGGAAAATTCCTTTTTTCAGGGCTTCCTGGATAGCCGACTATCCCGATGAAGAAAACTACCTTTCCTTATTTTATTCTAAAAATTTTGCTCCTCAAGGGCCCAATTACACCCATTTTTCCTTGCCCGAATATGATTCTGTCTATCAGTTGGCCATGTCAGAATCCAATCCAAACCAACGAACTGCTTTTTACCGTCAGCTCGACAGCCTCATCATGGAGGAAGCACCTGTGGCCATTTTATATTATGATGAATCGGTAAGAGTTGTTCAGAAAAATGTAGTTGGTATTACCACCAACCCCATGAATATGCTGAACTTAAAACGTGTGTCTAAAACGCGTTACTGATTTAAATTTGTTATATGACTTTATCTAAAACTACATGAGCAAACTCATCGCAATCAACCACTTAGACGATATACCCTTTCCCTATCGACAAACGCCCATCGGATTATTGGTATCCTATCACAACCGGCTTCAGGAATTTGAACCTTACGAAAAGGCACAACTTCTGGTGGGCATGTGCATGGATAACCGAAAACATCTGCATATTCCCGATAATTTCACCTTCATCATCCGTTCGGGTGGAGCCAACTTAAAATATAGCGAATTCAAGGTGTCCTATGCCATTGCCATTGGAGATATTCAGCACATTGCACTTATCGGACACAACAATTGTGGCATGGTTAACCTGGAGGCGCGAAGAAATTTGTTTATTGAAGGACTCATAGAAAAAGCCGGATGGGACAGGATGTTTGCCGAAGAGCACTTTAATCATTATGCTCCTGTTTTTGAGATTGGAAATGAAATCAATTTCATATTAAGTGAAACCAAACGACTCAGATTGCGCTATCCAATGATCATGGTTGCCCCACTTTTTTATCAGGTTGAGGACTCGAAACTATATTTTATAAAGGAAACATCAATTTGATTTGTCCCGAATAAAAAAACTTAATACCTAATTGTATCATAAACCACTTCATCAACTTCTCGGTTCATTTCTATCATATCCGATATTTGGTTAATTTTGCGAGATGAGTCAAAAAAATAAACCGGTTTTCGATAAGCGCATCTTTTGGGATGTGAACTTCGACAAGCTTGATTACGATGGCAAAGCCAGCTTTGTGATTGAGCGCGTTTTTGAACGGGGTGATGTGGACGACATACGCCAATGCCGGCGTTATTACGGGGACGAGCTGGTAACAGAAACCCTGCTAAAAGCCAAGTTTTTGCCGGAACACCGCATACATTTGGCGAGCGCAGTCATTGATAAACCCATAGAATCATTCAGATGCTACACCTTGAGACAGTTGAACCCGGGACTCTTTCCTTATTAAAGAAACTAATGAAGTTGCCTTCGCTTCATAAGTTCTCTTTGGTGGGAGGAACAGCCCTTTCGTTGCGTTATGGTCATCGCAGTTCAATTGACCTGGATCTATTTTTTCATGAAAAGTTTGACCACTTACAAATCGAAGACGAATTTGCTCAGGAGTTTGGTAGTGAATTTGTTTATGAAAGCGGTCATAAACAATGGGGAATCTTTTGCTATCTCCAGAAAATCAAAGTTGATGTAGTTTATTTTCCACATCAGCCGATCAGTGAATTTGTTGTTGAAGATACTATCAGGATGTACAGCAGTGCTGACATTGCCGCTATGAAGATTCAGGCCATCCTGGGCAGGGCCCGGAAAAAAGACTTTTGGGATTTGCATGAACTCCTTCAACATTTTACGTTGCAACAAATCATGGACTGGCACAAACAGAAATACCCCACACAGATGCTGGCCATTAGTTTACCTAATGCAATTACCTACTTTATTGAGGCTGAAGACAGTGAAACACCCGTCAGTTTTAAAGGACAGACATGGTCACAGATCAAGAAAGACATTTCGAAAATAGTAAGTGATTATTTGAGGTAAGGCTCTGGTTCCTTACTAAAACTTAAGAATGGAACCTTCCTTTGAAGCCCTCTAAAACAGTCAACAAATAAAAGCTGATAACTCATCAAATTTTAATCCACTAAAAGAATGTTGTTTAGAGAGTTTTTAGTACTTTTGCAGCCAATTTTTTTTAGTATTTTTATAAAATGATCAATATAACACTTCCTGACAATTCGGTAAAGCACTATGAAGCGGGAGTAACCGCCATGACCATTGCCAGGGACATAAGTGAAGGGTTAGCTCGTAACGTACTTGCTGTAAAAGTGAACGGTGAGGTTTGGGACGCTACCAGGTCTCTCTATTCGGATGCCAGTGTACAACTACTTACATGGAATGATGAAGATGGCAAATCAGCCATGTGGCATTCATCAGCCCACCTCATGGCCGAAGCCATCGAAATACTTTACCCCGGCGTAAAATTTGGCATCGGTCCCGATATTGAGAATGGTTTTTACTATGACATCGATTTCGGTCCTTATGACATTTCGGACAAAGATTTTGGTAAGATTGAGCAAAAAATGCTTGAACTGGCCAGAGAAAAACAGACTTACGACAGAAGTGAAGTGAGTAAAAAAGAAGCCATTGATTATTTCACCAACAAGGGTGATGAATATAAGTTGGAGCTGATCAATGACTTACCCGATGGTGAGATCACCTTTTACAAAAGCGGAGTTTTCACCGATCTTTGTCGTGGGCCACACTTGCCCGACACAGGTTTTATTAAAGCCATCAAACTTTTAAAGATCGCTGGTGCATATTGGCGCGGTGATGAAAAACGCAAACAGCTTACCCGAATCTATGGAATCAGTTTCCCCAAGAAAAAGGAGCTGGATGAATACCTGGTTTTATTGGAAGAAGCCAAGAAACGGGATCATCGGGTGTTAGGCAAAGAGCTTGAGTTATTCACGTTTTCGCAAAAAGTTGGTCAGGGATTACCCCTTTGGTTACCTAAAGGAGCTGCATTGCGTGAAAAACTGGAACAATATTTAAAGAGGGTTCAAAAAGATGCAGGATACGATTCTGTCATCACCCCGCACATTGGAAATGTGAACTTATATAAGACCTCTGGTCATTTTCAGAAGTATGGTGCAGAAAGTTTCCGCCCGATTACCACCCCCATGGAAGGGGAAGAATTTTTTCTGAAACCCATGAACTGCCCCCATCATTGCGAAATATTCAACTTCAAACCCCATTCATACAAAGAATTGCCTATCCGGCTGGCTGAGTTTGGAACCGTATACCGTTACGAGCAAAGTGGAGAATTGCATGGTTTAACCAGAGTTAGAGGTTTTACACAGGATGATGCACATATTTTTTGTACACCCGACCAGATAAAAAGCGAGTTTAATGGTGTGATCGATATTATTCAACAGATTTTTAAAGCACTCGATTTTAATGAGGTGTTGATTCAGATTTCGCTCCGCGACCCCAATAATCCGGAAAAATATATTGGTACCGAAGAAAATTGGGCAAAAGCCGAACGCGCCATCATTGAGGTAGCAGAAGAGCGGGGCCTGGGTGCAAAAATCGTGTATGGGGAGGCTGCATTCTATGGTCCCAAGATGGACTTTATGGTCAGGGATGCCATTGGCCGTAAGTGGCAGTTGGGCACCATTCAGGTGGACTACAATTTGCCCGAACGGTTTGATTTAACATATATTGGAGCTGATAATGAAAAACATCGTCCCGTGATGATTCACCGTGCCCCTTTTGGATCGATGGAGCGGTTTGTCGCCGTATTGATTGAACATTGTGCCGGAAATTTCCCGTTGTGGCTTACTCCTGACCAGGTTATCATCCTTCCCATTAGTGAGAAATACCAGGAATATGCAGAAAAAGTTTTAAGTTTGCTAAAAAAACACGAAATTCGCGGCCTGATTGATTCGAGGAGTGAGAAAACCGGAAGGAAGATCAGAGATGCAGAGATGAAAAAGATACCTTTTATGCTGGTAGTTGGTGAAAAGGAAGAAAATGACCAGTCGGTATCGGTTCGTAAGCACGGCGAAGGTGATATGGGTACATATAGCATCAATGACTTTGCTGAACTTATTAACAATGAGGTAAATGCAATCATGCAGGTAAATTAGGTTTAACATAATTAGGAGGAAACATTATCGCAAATTTTAGAGGAAGAGGCAGAGCCCAAATGAAAAAAGAAGATCCTAACAGGATCAATCAACGGATTACCGCTACGGTGGTTCGTTTGGTTGGAGACAACGTGGAAAGTGGTATATTCCCGCTTCGCGATGCTTTAAATCTTGCTGAGGAACAAGCTCTTGATCTGGTGGAAATTTCGGCAAGTGCAAGCCCACCGGTTTGTCGTATCATGGATTACAAGAAGTTTCTTTTTGAACAAAAAAAGAAACAGAAAGAAATGAAGGCTAAGACAGCCAAGGTAATCATCAAAGAAATCAGACTGGGACCCAATACAGATGAACACGATTTTAACTTTAAACTCAAACATGCCGAGAATTTTTTAAAAGAAGGGGCTAAAGTTAAAGTGGATGTGTTTTTCAAAGGACGGTCCATCATCTATAAAGACAAAGGAGAGTATATCCTGTTAAGATTTGCTCAGGAGTTGGAGGAATTTGGCAAAGTAGAGAGCCTGCCAAAACTCGAAGGCAAACGCATGATCATGATCCTGACACCAAAAAAGTAATTCTATTGTTCACTAACTATAAATAATTAAGTAATGCCTAAAATGAAAACAAAATCCAGTGCCAAGAAAAGGTTCACCTTTACCGGCACAGGTAAAATTAAGAGGAAGCATGCTTATAAAAGTCACATTTTGACTAAAAAGTCAACCAAACGTAAACGTAATTTAACCTACTTTACGGTGATTGATAAAGCAGATGAAAAGAACATCCGTTCATTGCTTCGCAGTTAATTTATTATTGTTTAACTTTTGCTTTTAGCTCAAAAAGTCTCCTGAAGAGGAGCGCTAAGGTGAAAAAAAATTAAAAAAATGCCAAGATCAGTAAATTCAGTTGCTTCAAAGGCACGGAAAAAAAAGATCCTGAATAAAACCAAAGGTCAATTTGGTGCCAGGAAAAATGTTTGGACGGTCGCGAAAAATTCGTACGAAAAAGGTCAACAATATGCCTACCGGGACAGACGAGTTAATAAACGTAATTTTAGGTCGCTGTGGATTATGCGCATCAATGCTGCTGTTCGTCTGTATGATATGACGTACTCCGAATTTATGGGTAAAATACATGGTAAAAACATCGAAATCAGCCGCAAAGTACTCGCGGATTTAGCCATGAACAATCCAGAAGCTTTTAAAGCGATTGTTGATGCCATCAAATAAAAGTACCCTGTACAAACAAAAAACCCGGTCTCTTCGCAGAAACCGGGTTTTTTTATTCCAATCCATATTTTTTCATGCGCCGGTCAAGCGATTGCCAGGTAATATTCAATAGTTCGGCGGTTTTTGCCTTGTTGTTGTCACAAGCATTCAATGCATTCTTAATCAATAATTTGACGCTTTCTTCCAAGTCAAAATTGGTATCCGTCAATCCTGAATTTACTTCATTTGAATGTTCACCCGGATTGTCCATTGAAAATCCGTTTTTTCCATTTTTTGAAGATTTTCCATTTAATGAAGATTTCCCAAGAATTGTAAAATGCTCGGGCAACAGTGTATTTCTCTCGCACATAATCACAGCACGTTCCACGATATTTTTTAATTCACGGACATTTCCGGGAAACAGGTGCTCCTTCATCTTTTGAAACACTTCGGGGTCAATTTGAGTGATGGTTTTACCCATTTCCTTCGCATAGAGTTTTACATAATGTTCAACCAGCACGGGTATGTCTTCAACACGATCACGAAGAGGTGGTATTTCAATAATAAAAATACTCAACCGATGATATAAGTCTAACCGAAATTTGTTTTGTTCTGCCATCAATTCCAAATTGTTATTAGAGGCAGCAATCACCCTTACGTCTACTTTTTTACTTTGCTTCGACCCCAACTTGCTCACTTTTCTTTCTTCGAGTACCCGAAGCAATTTTGCTTGCTGATGCAAAGGCATATCCGAAATTTCATCTAAAAATAAGGTGCCGTTGTCGGCTATTTCAAACCAACCACTTTTATCCTCGAAAGCACCCGTAAAGGCACCCTTTTTATGTCCAAAAAATTCACTCTCAAACAAGGTTTCCGGTATCGCAGAACAGTTGACAGAATAAAATGGTTGAAGGGCTCGTTTACTTAAATAATGAACGCCATGCGCCACCAGTTCTTTTCCTGTTCCGCTCTCGCCTAATATAAGCACGGAGGTATTGTCTGTTTGAGATACTTTTGTCATCATCAAAACAAGATGCTTCATGGCGGTGCTATCTCCAATAAGTTGGGAACCAATATTTTCGAGTAGTTTCCTTGACAATATATCAACGCTGCTATTGGCGGCCTTAAGTCTATCGGCGATTTCCAGATAGCGCCGGGTGCGTAAAATCGCATGGTCGATATCAATTAAGCGAAAAGGCTTTGGAAAATAATCTGATGCTCCTGAGCGCATTGCCTGTATTACCGTTTCCATATCTCCATGACCTGAAATCATGATCACCTCAATATCGGAATACTGACTTTTCACCTGTTTCAATACATCTAAACCACTCATTTCAGGAAGTTTAACATCGAGAATCAGTATATTGATGGGGTGCATAGTCAACAGTTTAAAAGCCTCAGACGGAGTTGTAGCCTTAAAAACATGATATTTCTTATTTAACAAGAACTCTTCAATTTCATCAAGAACTCTTGGTTCATCGTCAACAACGAGTATATTGAGTCGGTCAGTCATAAATATTAATTTGGCAGCGTTATAATAATTCGTGTAAATTTATTCAATTCACTTTCAACATTGATGGTTCCGTTCATTTCTTTTACAATACCATACGAAATCGACAACCCCAGACCCGTACCTTTATCCGCACTTTTTGTTGTATAAAAGGGGTTAAAAATATGTGGAAGAACTTCCTTGTCAATTCCTGTTCCATTGTCTTCAACAATCACTGTGGTTTCCCCGGCCTCCTGTTCCAGGCAAATCATGATCATTTTTTTAAAGAAGGGTTGGTCAACTTTGGCACGCTCCTCAACAGCATATTTTGAGTTTGACAACAAGTTTAGAATCACTTGTTCGAACCGGTAGCTGTTTCCTCTGGTCAAAAACTGCCGATCAGGTATGCAAAGTCGCAAATCAACCAGGTGATCTTCGAATTGCTTTTTAACCATCGACAATGCATTTTTGATGCCCTGAACTATATCGACAGTTTCTACCTCCATTTTTTCCTGATCGCGTGAAAATATCCTCACATGGTTGATGATATTCCGGATACGGTCAATGTCGTCGAACAAAACACTAATTTTTGATTCCAGGTAATCGTTCGTTAATGTGCGATCCACCAGCTTGAACTGTATGTTTTCGAGCCCCATAGAAATTCCACCCAACGGTTGATTTATTTCATGAGCCAATCCGGCCGAAAGTTCGCCGATGGACTCCAGTTTTGATTTCTGAACAAGGAGTTGTTGTTGCTGTTCCACCCTGTTAATCTCTTCTTTTATTCTGAATGCAAGATGCTCATTGAGTTTAAACAGGTCATTTTCGGCTTGTTTTCTTTTTGACACATCAGAGATAAAAGCCAGTTGAGCAGGTTCGTTATCCCATTCAATTAAGGTGGTTTTCATTTCAATCCATCGGCCACCGTGCATTTCAACTGTTATTTCCTTACGTTCGGGTAGTTCGGTATCCTCCTGGTTTGTCAGAAAATCATTGAGCTGATCTTTATACTGGGGTAAAAAAAAGTCTGAAAATTGCTTTCCAATGATTTCACGGGGCAATTCAGTAAAAATGTCGCTCACCCTTGGATTGATTAAAAAAACTTCGCCACGTTTTATCATCACAATACCGTCGTTGGCATTTTCATAGATATGACGGTATTTTTGCTCGCTTTCCCTCAACATATCTTCCGCGAAAGTACGGTCTTTGACTTCCTGCTCCAGCTCGATGGTCCGTTCTCTCACCCGCTCTTCCAATCCATAATTCAAACTGGTTAACTCATCCTCAACGTTTCGTCGATATATGGCACCACCCAGGTTATAGGCCAGCATTTCAAGCGCGTTGATTTCAGCATCCGACCAAATGCGTTCATTAACACAATCGTCAAGACCCACGAATCCCCACCAAAGATCTTTTACAAATATGGGAATTGCTAAAACAGATTTTACCTCTTGTTCAGAAAGCAACTTCTTCTCCTCCTCGTTTTCAATGGAACGGGTAAGAGAAACAACAATTTTTCGATTGACCAACAGGTTTTTCCAACGATTAAAGATTCCGGAGTCAACGGGTATGTTTTTTAAATGATCGTTATATAACTGGGGTTCGATACCATCGGCAACCCACTCATATATCTGACTGACGACAACCTCGGCTTGATGTATATCTCTTTTAAATATATAAACCCGTGAGACCCTGGTAACAGTTCCTACATTCGCCAGCACTTCAGCAACCGTTTTGTTATTTACACCCTGTTGGAAAAAAGTAGCCGTCGCCAAACTCAGGGTTTTAAGAATACTTTCGCTCCTATCGCGTTCTGATTCAGCCAGACGCCTTTTCGTTTCCTCCTCATGAAAATTCTTTTCAAGCAGAATGTCTTTTACTTGTTCCAGAATGATCTCCTGTAACTTGCTAATATTGATCGGTTTTGTCAGAAATCCTTTCACCCCCGATTCAATGGCTTTTAGAAAAAACCTCGATTCACCATAGGCCGACATAATAATCACCCTCACCTGCCTATTGTGACTTCGGATTTTATTAATCATATCCAACCCGTTCATCACAGGCATTTTAATATCCGTCAGAATCAGGTCGGGAGAATGTTCTATAAACGAATCATAACCCTCTTCACCATTGGATGCAGTAACAACTTTGGATACAATTCGATCTAAAAGTTGAGCATATACATTCCTGATGACTTTATCATCTTCCACCAGCAACAAGGTAATGAGGTGCTTTTCAGCCATTATTATGAGAATTACTTAATGTTTATATTTTTTTTCACCCGCACGAATGTTAACAGGAAGTTGATTTTCGAAAGGAACTAATGGACAAGACCACCTTTGAGCATAAGCGCAATACGGGTTATAGGCATCATTAAAATCAAGCATGAAGTGGGTGCTATCAGGAACAGGAACATCGAGATAGCGTCCGGCTTCATAGCTTTGAATCCCGTTGGTGCGATCGCGAAATGGAACGAAAAGCTGCTTACCGTAAGCGGGATGGTCGATGGATTCCATATTTTGATAGGCTGTTAACTCACAGAGTGTATCATGAACAGTAAAGGCAAGCTTGCCGTATACCCGGTAAATTGGCCGTCGTGATGTGTTGGTGGCCAATTCAAATGGTGGAGAAGAGGTATCTACCTGTATTTCTGCCCAAATTCGATAAAGCAAATCAGGTTCAAAATATTGAAATCCATGAAAAGAACTCCTTTCTTCCTTCGAAAAGGGAGACAAGGTGCTGTCAGCAAACGCAATGTCCTTATCCTTACGCGAATAGGTGATTTCATCAATCCATTGACCCTCTTTCAGTTTTAACTCAAAATAACGTTGATCAGGATGAAAAAACAGCATGGCATAGGGAGTTGCTACCATTTCATTGGAAACATTTCTAAACCCTTTGCTACTCTTCCACCAGGTTTCTGCTTGAAAAGTACGGTCGGGATGAGAGATGATTCCTACCTTAAACTCATTTCCAAGTGCCTTTTTAAACAAATACCTGCTCCGCCTTGAATGCACGCCTACCGAATAGATATCGATTTCCTTTTCCCATTCAGGATGCTTATCGAATAATGATTTCACCATTAATCCCGTGCCGTATGTCCGGTCGACAAAAATATTGGTGGGTATATTGGCTTTATAAATGGTATCGGTAAAACCATAGTATTTAAGGGTGTAAATGGAAGCTTCGGCTGTATTTCGGTAAGGGGCAATAAACTCGTAAATGGTAATGGGGATCCCGGTTACAATCAATCTATCAAAACCATTGTTTTTGTAATAATCCAATGCATCCAATATCACGTAAGTATCAACCCATCCTTCTATAACCAGTGTTTTGGCATTTACCGGATCGTTTACCGCTAAATATTTCACCGATAATAATAAAAACAAACGCCCTGTGATCAGCAACAGCGCGATGATGATCAGCCAACCCAACCAGGTCGGGCACCAGCATTTTCTTTGTTTAAACATCCTCATTGTACAAGATGGCTTGGCAATTAAAAGTTACATTACTTTTGTCAAAGTTAAAAAAATACTTATGGAACTGGCTGATTTAAGACCTGATTTTGGCAAATATACTTTTAACCCTCAGTTGACACCCGAACATCCTGATCAGCTTTTTTCAATTTGGTTGCAAAAAGCAAGTGACGCTCAACTTAGTGAGTTCAATGCCATGGTGTTGAGTACCGTTAACAGCCAAAACAAACCCTCATCCAGAATTGTTTTATTGAAGAGTGTTGAAAACAACAGGCTGGTATTTTTCACCCATTACGAGAGTAGAAAAGGAAAGGATCTTGCTGCGAACCCCAACGCAAGCCTTTTGTTTTTTTGGAAGGAGCTTGAAAGACAAGTACGCATCGAAGGTTTGGTTGAAAAAATACCTTTTAGCCAAACCCATCAATATTTCAAATCACGTCCTTTTGAAAGTCAACTGAGTGCCATCGCTTCTCCACAAAGTGAACCCATTGATGGAATTGAGACAATTACCAGGCGAAGGGATGACATATTAAAGGCAGGAATCCCAATTGAATGTCCGTCAAACTGGGGTGGATATGCTTTAACGCCAACTTATTATGAGTTTTGGCAAGGAGGCCGGAACCGACTCCATAACCGACTTAGTTATCATCTAAATAAAAATATGTGGAATAAACAACAACTGGCACCCTAACGCTTTGAAGCACCTAATAGATTAATTGGTTGCCATGTTGTTTAAATCATTAATAAAACCGGCGATGGTTTCCTGATCAAAGTTTTTCTCAAGTGCCGCTTCTTCTAATGTTCCCCAAATAGGCTCCCCACACATAATACATCGAATCCCTTTTTCCATCAGGTAACGGACAGAAAACGGGTATTGTTCAACCAGTACCTCTATTTGAATATCCTTGGTGATCATGACAAAGGTATAATCTTAAAATTAAAATGAGCAGATGTTGCTTATGACAAATCGTGCACCACAAGGCCTGAGCGCAACTTGGGTTCGAACCAGGTAGTTTTTGGTGGCATAATCAGTCCATCGTCGGCAATATTAATTAGTTGGGACATACTAACAGGATACAAGGCAAAAGCCACTTTCATTTCGCAACTGTCAACGCGTTTTTTCAGTTCACCCAAACCCCGGATACCACCAACAAAATCAATGCGTTTCGATCGCCTCAGGTCATCAATACCCAAAATAGGTTCAAGCACCTGGTTGGTCAGAATGGTAACATCCAGCACTCCAATGGGATCGTTGTCGTTATACGTGTTTTTATTGGCTGTTAACGAATACCAACGTCCATCCAAATACATGGAGAAATTGTGCAGGCCATTTGGTTTATAAATGTTGTCAGTCCCCTTGTCAACTACCTGAAAACTTTTCCTTAACGCTTCTAAAAATTGCTCCGGTGTATGATTATTCAGGTCTTTCACCACTCGGTTGTAATCGATAATTGTTAACTGATTGTCTGGAAAATGAACGGCCAGGAAAAAATTATATTCTTCGTTTCCTGTATGGTTGGGGTTTCGCTGTTTTTTCTCATTTCCGACCAAAGCAGCTGCTGCTGTCCGGTGATGCCCATCGGCCACATAGGTAGCAGGAATAGCAGCAAATAAAACGACAATCCGGTCAATGAGTGCTTTCTCATGAATGGCCCAGAACTGATGACCTACTTGATCTTCTCCGGTAAAATCATACTCAGGTGAATTATTTTTCACGAAATCGGAAACAATCTGGTCAATTTCCTTCACCGCAGGATAAGAAAAGAAAACAGGTTCCATATTGGCATTGGTAATACGCACATGTTTCATGCGGTCTTCTTCCTTATCAGGACGTGTGAGCTCATGCTTTTTGATCACATTGTTTAAATAGTCTTCAACGCTGGCGCAACCTACAATACCATATTGGGTTTTCCCAAACATCGTTTGAGCATAGATATAAAGTGAGTCCTTGGCATCAGGTAAAAGCCATCCATTTTTTTTAAAGGCATTAAAGTTGCTTTTTGCTTTCTCATAAACCGCCTGGCTATACAAATCAATATCCTCAGGGAGGTCAATTTCAGGTTTTATGATATGAAGAAGAGAGTACTTGTTGCCTTCTGCTTCGTGGCGGGCTTCTTCAGAATTTAATACATCGTAGGGCCGACTGGCCAACTGTTGTGCAATTTCTTTTGGCGGGCGTAATCCCTTAAATGCCTTTAATATAGCCATATTCAGGTTTTAATTTATGTTAAAAATCGAGTTAAAATAGGATTTATAAATTATCCTCACTGGAATCATCCAACTCATTACCACCAATGACCTCACCATAGTCGTTGAAAGCATGCAGTCTGGATCCATCGTTTCCTTTGCCATTGTATTGATAGTTGCCGTTGTTACCATTGCTGTTGCAATTTGAGCGTTGCAATGATGAAATAAGGGCACCAATCATTTTTGTCATTTCCATCAGTTGGTTCCTCGAATCTTCCTCGTATGAATCGGATATGTTGTTTTGTTTCCGCGCCAGCATGGTGAATACAATACATTCCCGAATGGAGCTTTTGGCCATTTTTAAGTAATATACAAACTGGCTCTTGTTGCGTGCTGATCCTTCCGCGATAAAAAGTGCGATGTTGCGCGCTGAGTCGTTGAATCGCAGAACAAATTCCGATTGGTCGTTGCTCGGAAACAGCGATGTAATATCCTGAACCCAATTGATATAATCCAGTGATTTATGGTAAATACGCAAATCTTCAAACCTAAAAAAGGTTCCGGTTTTCTCAGCTTTTTCAATTCTTTCAGTCTGGTTGTACATAGTGAATAAATTAGTGTTGATAATAGAAAAATAATGAGCCATTTAATAGTGATATGGAACTGCTAAATGGCCGGACATCGCGAGGATGATGTTCCATCCTTTGGTGATAAATTTTGGGCATCAGCCTAATTAACCTGATAGGTGGTATCACCCTGTTTGATAAATCCAATGATCTGACGTGCGGCTGCCACCCCGGCATTGTTATTGGCTTCTGCTGTTTGTGCTCCCATTTTCTTTGGGGTACAAAAACAACGATTGCCAAATTTTTCTTTTAACAAATCATAATTATCTGGGGCAACGTCAGAAACATATTTAAATGAATCTGAAGTCTCAAACCATTTTAACAAACCGGCTTCGTTAATTACCTCTTTACGTGCAGTATTGACCAGCATGGCACTTTTTTTTGTTTTCGATAACAGGTCGAATCCAATGGATTGTTTTGTACTGGCATTGGCCGGGATGTGCAAACTAATATAATCGCAGGTTGAATATAAATCATCCACGTTGTCTATCGCAGTTACGCCATCGGCTTCAATGACAGCTTTGTTCACGAATGGATCAAAAGCAGATACTTCCATGCCAAAACCCCTGGCGATGCGTGCTACGTGTTTCCCTACATTTCCATAGGCATGTATGCCCAGTTTTTTACCAAATAATTCAGTGCCGGAAGTGCCGTTAAACTGATTTCTGGCTTGATATACCATCATACCAAGAGCCAATTCCGCAACTGCATTTGAATTTTGGCCCGGTGTATTCATTACCACCACTTTGTGAGCCGTAGCTGACTGTAAGTCAACATTATCGTAGCCCGCCCCGGCACGTACCACAATTTTCAGATTGGGGGCTGCCTCCATTACTTCTTTGGTTATCAAATCGCTTCTGATGATGATGGCCTCAACATCGGCTACAGCCAGAATCAATTCTTGTGGGCTGGTATATTTTTCCAAAAAAGCGCATGTAAAACCTGCTTCTTCGATTACGGCCTTGATTTGCTTTGCGGCACCGGCTGCAAAAGGCTTATCGGTCGCAACTAAAACTTTTGTCATGATAGTATCATTTAGTAATTAAAGTTAATTCCTTTATTTGTTTAGGGATTCAAATTCTTTCATGGTGTCGACCAGCGCCTGAACACTTTCGATGGGCAATGCATTGTAGGTAGAAGCACGGAAACCTCCAACAGAGCGGTGGCCTTTAATTCCGATCATTCCCTTTGAAGTGGCAAACTCGAAAAATGCCTTTTCTTTGTCTTCAAAACCATCATTCATCACAAAACAAATGTTCATCAACGACCTGTCTTCCTGATCGGTAACAGTTGCTTTAAACATGGGGTTCCTATCTATTTCGCTATAAAGCAACCCTGCTTTTTTTATATTAACCTTCTGCATATTTTCGATTCCTCCATTGTTTTTAAGCCATTTTAATGTTTGCAATGCAGCAAAAATGGGCAATACAGGAGGCGTATTGAACATGCTCTCGCCTTCAATGTGGGTTTGATAATTCAGCATGGTAGGTATTACCTTGTTTACTTTACCAAGGATATCGTTGCGAATAATGACAAACGTAACGCCGGCAGGAGCCAGGTTTTTTTGAGCGCCACCATAAATAAGGGCATATTTTGAAATGTCGATTGGACGGCTAAAAATATCCGATGACATATCTGCAACCAAAGGAACGGGAGAATCCATATCGAATTTTATTTCGGTACCATAAATGGTGTTGTTGGTGGTAATATGGAAATAATCAGCATCCGATGGGATGGTAAATCCTTTGGGAATATAGTTGAAATTTTTGTCTTCTGAAGAAGCTACTACTTCGGTGTTACCAAGCATTTTGGCTTCTTTTATCGCTTTTTTTGCCCAAACGCCGGTGTTGAGGTAAGCGGCCTTTTTATTGAGCAAGTTGAATGGAACCATGGCAAACTGGGTACTGGCGCCTCCTCCTAAAAACAACACTGAATAACCTTCTGGAATTTGAAGTAATTCCTTGAATAAGGCAACGGCCTCATCAACAACAGCAATAAACTCCTTGCTTCGGTGCGATATTTCCATAATAGAGAGTCCTGTACCAGCGAAATTGTGTATTGCTTTTGCAGTGTTTTCAATAGTATAATCCGGCAATATTGAAGGACCGGCATAGAAATTATGTATTTTCATGGTTTCTGATTTAATAGTTCAACATGATCGCAAAGATAAAAACAATTGAGAAGACAACGTTATATTTTTAACTTAGATTGGTTCTATTTTCTATGTTTTCATCGATTTTTGGCTCCTATTTTATGCAGAGTCCCGTAGATCTGTTAATTTAATAACAATGAATAATGAATG
>PCUL01000257.1:0-2287 GCA_002771745.1 Bacteroidetes bacterium CG18_big_fil_WC_8_21_14_2_50_41_14 | reverse complement strand
CAATTGCAAATTTTAGATGAAAAAACAGATTTCACGTTCCATTTTAGGTCATGAAGCGTTGCTTTTGCTTACAGCCATCATTTGGGGGTTGGCGTTTGTAGCACAACGGGCAGGAATGGAAAGCATTGGTCCATTTGTTTTTAACGGCATCAGGTTTCTGCTCGGGAGTATTTCACTACTCCCTGTTATCATTTTGTTAAACCGCAACAACCTGCCTGCCGGCAAGCAAGGCAACCCTACTGCACTTCAAGCGAAGAAACACAAGCTCATGTGGGTCAGCGGACTGATCTCCGGATTGGTTTTGTTTATAGCCTCATCGTTTCAACAAATGGGTATGGTGTTCACAACAGCAGGAAATGCTGGCTTTATCACCAGCCTTTACGTGATCATGGTTCCATTGTTGGGACTTATCTTCGGTTTAAAAGTAAATCGGTACACCTGGATAGGTGCCTTGCTGGCAGTGATCGGGCTATACTTTATTTCTGTAAATACCGGATTTTCAATCCAGAAAGGCGATTTGTTGGTACTGGCGAGTGCTTTCTTTTTTGCCATCCACTTACTGATCATCGGGTATTACTCCAACAAAACAGAGGTGCTTTGGCTGGCCTTTATCCAATTCGCACTTACGGGTATCTTAAGTTTGATTGTTGGCTATTTCACGGAAGTTATTGATATAAATCAAATTAAATTGGCAGCCATCCCCCTTCTCTATGGGGGTCTTATGTCGGTTGGTGTAGCCTATACCCTGCAAATAGTTGGTCAGAGAAAAGCGATCCCGACCCATGCGGCCATCATCCTCAGTCTGGAAGCACTTTTTGCCGCCCTCGGAGGGTGGTTGATATTGGATGAAATGTTTACCTCCAGGCAAATAACAGGAGGAATCTTGATGCTCGCAGGCGTGGTCCTATCTCAGTTCACCTTTAACCAAGCCAAATAATGAATAGTTAGCGTTTATGTTCCCTAAGGTCTGATCCAATGACAAACTTAGCATCATCCGGGTCCAACAGGTTTCCCTGCAAATTGTAACCGGACGATCCAAAACTGACCTCTGCCCGGCCTTCGCTAAAAATGGTGATATTCACCATGAGCGTTTCAACTCCATAGTGAGACTTCACTTTAAAAGAGATATAAGTGGGTTTGTCGCTGCTTTTTGGTGGTTTGAAACGATAATCCTGAATGATCCCTTTCATGGTAAACCCTCCAACCCCATTGCTGCCCACATAAGCAGGAGATGCCACTTGCAGGATCACACTATCACGAATGACGTATATAAAATTGGTCATGGATGAGAGGGTAGTGTTTTCAACACCCCGGCGTCCTGCGCTTGCCTGATAGGCATCCGCCATGACATGGTTTATCCCGATCATATAATATTTTGAGGTAAGCAATTGGGTATAAACGAGCTGCTGCATCGAATCTTTGGTTGCTTGTTCATGCTTCAGTCGCTCTTTTTCAAGCTTTCGTTGCGATTTGGTTTGGTTTTTTTCTGCCTGGGCTGAAAGACCCGATGAAACAAGCACTAACAGAAGAAGCAGGACAGTTGTAATGAATGATTTTTTCATAAAATATATTTGAATTCGTTTTATATCATCCTCAACCTAAAAAACTTAAATCGCTACCTTGGGCATACTCCCGGGGCTCATTCCCGAATTTGAACAACCTGGCAGGACGGCTTCCCAACAGTTTAATTTGATTTCCATCAACAAAGAGCAAACTGGCCTCGCGTAGGCCCAACACCTTCATTTTTTTATTCACCACCAAAAATTCTTCGATGCGCTGTTGCCTGGTTTCGCCCCCATGTCCTTCCGGATTGGCATCCAGATAATGTGGATTAATCTGAAAAGGGATCAGGTTTAAACAGGAAAAACTCGCCGGTTGAACGATGGGCATGTCATTGGTGGTCATTAAAGTAGGGCAAGCTACATTCGAACCTGCACTCCAGCCCATGTAGGGTGTACCACTTTCGGCTTTTTCTTTGATGGCCTTCATGATTCCGGTGCGGTGCATTTCGGCCACCAGGTGAAAAGTATTGCCTCCGCCCACAGCGATGGCTTCCGCCTGTTCAACCATCAACACAGGATTGCTGGTTTGGTGCACCGATTCAATTTCAAATCCAAGTGATTCCATCACCTCTGCCACCCGTTCCAGATAAGCATCGTACGATTTGGTGAGGCTCTCCGTATTTAATCCTACTCCGGCATAGGGCACAAAGGTTATTTTTTTTATTCCATTTGGTTGAAGGAAATCGGCAATGTATTTTTTTGGCCACTCCAGATAGGCCGCTCCG
>PCUL01000455.1:5965-6313 GCA_002771745.1 Bacteroidetes bacterium CG18_big_fil_WC_8_21_14_2_50_41_14 | reverse complement strand
CCTTCCACAGGACCTACCATCTTTACAGCCGGAGCAACAACGCTTTGTCAGGATTCACCTGATGAAACCTACACTGCAACCGCTTTGAACAGTACTTCAATAACTTATTCAGTACTACCTGTAACAGCTGGTGTGATCAATCCAACTACCGGTGTAATGAACTGGGATGCTGACTTTAGTGGAACAGCTACCATCACGGCCACTTCAACTGGTCTTTGCGGCACCACAAGTGCAAACATGGTGGTGACAGTTAACCCATATACTGGACCCACCATCTTTATTGTTGGCGCAACTACTGTTTGCCAGGATGCACCTGATGAAACCTATACTGCAACCGCTTTGAACAGT
>PCUL01000455.1:0-5886 GCA_002771745.1 Bacteroidetes bacterium CG18_big_fil_WC_8_21_14_2_50_41_14 | reverse complement strand
ACCATCACTGCCACTTCTACAGGCTTATGCGGGACAACAAGCGCTGACTTATTGGTTACTGTTAATCCTTCTACAGGGCCTACCATTTTTACGGCTGGATCAACATCTCTGTGTCAGGATGCACCTGATGAAATCTACACTGCAACAGCAACAAACAGTACTTCTATTACATACTCTGTACTACCTGTAACAGCGGGTGTGATCAATCCAATAACCGGTGTGATGAACTGGGATGCTGCCTTTAGTGGCATGGCAACGATCACTGCTACCTCCACAGGATTATGTGGAACTACCAGTGCAGACTTATCAGTAACTGTCAGTCCGTCTGCCGGACCAACCGTTTTCACAACTGGTGCCACTACTCTTTGTCAGGATGCACCTGATGAAACCTACACTGCAACAGCAACGAACAGTACTTCAATAGTTTATTCTGTACTACCTGTAACAGCGGGAGTGATCAATCCAACTACCGGTGTGATGAACTGGAACGCTGCCTTTAGTGGATCAGCTACCATCACGGCCACTTCAACAGGGCTTTGCGGCACAACGAGTGCAGACTTATTGGTTACAGTAAATCCTTCAACAGGACCTACAATCTTTACAGTTGGAGCGACAACTCTTTGCCAGGATGCACCTGATGAAACCTACACTGCTACAGCAACAAACAGTACTTCAATAACTTATTCAGTACTACCTGTAACAGCAGGTGTGATCAATGCAACTACGGGTGTGATGAACTGGGACGCTGCCTTTAGCGGAATAGCTACCATCACGGCAACCTCCACAGGGCTATGCGGTACAACGAGCGAAGACTTATTGGTTACCGTATATATTTCTACAGGCACTACAATCTTTATTTCCGGAACAACGCCGCTGTGTCAGGATGCACCTGATGAAACCTACACTGCAACTGCAACAAACAGCACTTCAATTACATACTCTGTACTACCTGTAACAGCGGGAGTAATCAACTCATCTACCGGCGTGATGAACTGGGACGCTGACTTTAGTGGAACAGCCACCATCACAGCTACTTCAACAGGGCCATGCGGAACAACAAGTGCAGATATGGTTGTAAATGTAACCCCGACACCTATTGCAGCGGCTACTGGTAATTCGCCTGTATGTGAAGGCAGTTCGATAACCCTTACTGCACAAACTGTTGTCGGAGGTCTCTACAGCTGGACTGGTCCAAATGGGTATTCATCTTTTGATCAAAATCCCGAAATTCTTTCTGCCTCCATTACAGATGCAGGTACCTATACATTAAGCGTTTCCGTTAATGGTTGTAGTTCCGTTCCTTCACCTGTCACAATCGTGGTAACCAACTGTGCCGGTTCTGATCTGGGTGTTGTTAAAACCGCAGATAATTACTTCCCATTGATTGGACACACAATCGTCTTTACCATTATCGCGACGAACTATGGCCCATCAGATGCAACAGGGGTAGCAATAACCGAAATACTGGAAAACGGATACACCTATGTTTCATCAACAACAACCGTTGGTACATACAGCGCTTCAAGCGGTGTTTGGACGATCGGAACCATGATAAGTGGAGCATCTGAAACGTTAAGAATAACGGCTGTGGTAAATTCAGCGGGAACTTATGTTAATACCGCAACTATTGGCGGCAATGAACCCGATGGAAACCTGGCAAACAATGTTTCAACCATTGAACCGGAACCAAGAGATTTCTTTATACCGGAAGGCTTTTCACCAAATGGTGACGGCACAAACGATTTATTTGTTATCAGAGGGATTTTATACTATCCTGATAATAATATGGTAATCTTCAATCGTTGGGGAAATAAAGTGTTCGAAGCAAGTCCCTACCAAAATACCTGGGATGGCAAAACAACCATGGGAATATCCGTGGGAGGAGATGAATTGCCAGTAGGAACATACTTCTATCTGCTTGATTTGGATGATGGTTCAGAAGTTATTAAAGGAACAATTTATCTAAATAGGTAAAATATAAACTTGGTAAACAATAGAAATAACAGTAAGATGAAAACACTAAAAAAGATAACATTCGTTCTGGGTTTAACTTTAGGAAGTTTAAGTATTATTGCTCAGCAAGAGCCCATGTTTACGCACTATATGAATAATACACTAGCTGTGAATCCTGCCTATGCAGGTAGCAGGGAAGCATTAACTGTAACGGCGTTGCATCGCTCCCAATGGGTCGGCTTTAAAGGTGCGCCTTTAACTCAAACTATAACGATGCATTCACCTTTAAACAACGAACATGTTGGGCTTGGTTTCTCGGTTCTTAACGACAGAATAGGACCAACTAACAATACCACAGTGGTTGTTGATTATGCTTATAGAATGAATCTCTCTGAAAATGCGAAACTGGCACTTGGTTTAAGTGCCGGTGCGAGCATATTTCAGGCTAACCTGAATACACTTCTGTTGGATGAAGAAATTGACCCGGCATTTCTAAACAACGTTAATAACCGGGTCACACCTAATTTCGGCTTTGGTGTGTATTATTCCAGAGAGCGTTTCTATGCTGGTATTTCGGTGCCCTATTTAATAGAAAACAGATATTCTTCAAAAGAGAAACTTGATGGAAGCCTTTTAATTGGTAAAGAAAGAAGACACTACTATTTCATTGCCGGGGCCGTGATTAACCTAACAGATAATCTGGCATTTAAGCCTACAACGCTTGTCAAAGTAACTGCTGCAGCTCCCATCCAGGCAGATTTGACAGCATCCTTTATCATTATGCAAAAATTTTTGGTCGGTGCCATGTACCGTACCGGGGATGCTTTTGGAGGTCTTGTAGGATTGGATATTACAGAACAACTTCATATAGGTTACTCATATGACTGGTCATTTGGGCTTAAAACCTCTAAATATAATCAGGGTAGCCATGAAATATTATTGAGATATGATTTTGTATTCTCGAGCAAAAAGCAAATCCATTCTCCTAGATATTTTTAACTAATTTAAAAACATAAACCATGAAAAAATTATTTATACCCATCATTATAATTTTAGGTATTGGAATAAACGTTTTTGCGCAAGAAAAATCGAACAAAGAATTAAAAGGTGATAAATACTTTTTTAATTATTCCTTTGATAAATCCATTGATGCTTATACCAGTGTAAAAGAGTTGACCATAGAGGGACAACGCAGGCTGGCTGAGAGTTATTACAACCTTGATCAAAATATTGCATCGGAGGCGGTTTACTTAAAATTAATAAGCGAAAAAAAAGAAGTCATACCGGAGGATTTTTACAACTACGCAATGATTCTGAAGATAAATGGTAAATATAACGAAGCTGGTAAATGGATGGATAAGTTTACTGTGCTTATGCCGAACGATTTACGCTCTAAAAATTACCTGGCCAATAAAAATGACTTAGACAATTTGTTAATCGATCAAGGTATTTATACAATTAAACACCTGAACGTAAATACCGATGCGCTCGACTTTGGCACCAGTTTTTATAAAGATAAAATTGTGTTTGCATCAACCAGATCGAACAACAACATGATTGTTAGAAATTACAATTGGACCAATAAACCATTTTGGGATATTTATGTTTCCGAAATAGATGGAGATCAGTTGAAAGACCCCGAAGTTTTTGACAGGCGCCTGAATGGCAAATTGCATGATGGTCCGGTAAGTTTTAGCAACGATGGTAACTATTTGGCATTCACAAAAAACAATCCACATGATAAAACCAAGGATAAAATTGTAGAATTACAAATTTACTTTAGCAACTTCCAGGATGGCGACTGGTCCGACCCCGAACCATTTATTCTGAATAACGAAAAATATTCAGTTGGACACCCCTGCCTGACTTCCGATGGCTTGACCATGTATTTTGTGAGTGATATGCCCGGAGGATTTGGTGGTACGGATATATATAGAATCACAAGAGATGCTAAAGGACTGTGGGGAAAAGCGGAGAACCTGGGCGTCAATGTCAATTCAACAGGAGATGAAATGTTCCCATTTTTTGAAGAAAAAAACGGGAAGTTATTTTTCACTTCTAATGGACATTATGGTCTGGGAGGCCTTGATATTTACGAGTGCTGGATAAATGAACCCGGATTTGGCAATGCATACAATGTCGGATATCCTTTAAACACGCGATACGATGATTATGCTTTCATAGGAAACAACGAATTAACTAAAGGTTACTTCTCTTCTAATAGAGAAGGTGGCAGCGGAGGCGACGATATTTATTCTGTTGGTATAAAAGCTCCGGATGAACCAGAAGTTTTGTTTACAGTCTACTCACCTGAAAATATTGCGACTGAACGCATGGTAAGGGAAACATTCCCGCTTCGCAACTATATTTTCTTCGATATTGGATCTACAGACATTCCCGACCGCTACATTTTGCTAAAAAAGGATCAGGTGAATGACTTTAGAGAGGATCGCCTCGAACAGTTTGTAACCATCGATTTGCCAGGTCGTTCAAAACGACAATTGATTGTCTATTACAATGTGTTGAACATCCTTGGCGACCGCATGTTGAAAAATCCTTCCTCATCAATTAAATTGATTGGATCCTCTGAGTTAGGTCCCAATGATGGTTCTAAAATGTCGGAATCAGTTAAAACCTACCTCACAACCATTTTTGGAATTGATGCTTCAAGGATCAGTACCGAAGGTCGCTATAAACCAAAACTACCTTCTGAACAGCCGGGTGGCATCCTCGAACTTGAACTTCTGCGTGAAGGGGATCGCCGGGTATCTGTTGAAAGCAGCTCACCAGCTTTACTTATGGAGTACCTGAGTGGCCCGGATGCACCTCTGAAACCGGTACAATTTGTTGCCTCGCAAACCGCACCAATCGACAGTTATGTTGCCTTCAATGCAACCGGGGCAAATAAAGCGTTCTCATCATGGTCGATGGAAATCAGCGATGAAAAAGGAGAAGTGCAGCATTATGGGCCTTATACCCACGATACGGTTAGCATACCGGGAAAAACGATTTTGGGCACCAGACCAATGGGAGATTTTAAGGTAACGATGGTAGGTAAAACCAAGCTCAATAAGACGGTAATACAAGACACAACGGTACGCATGGTACTTTGGAACCTCCCTGATAACGAAGAAGGGTTGAGGTTCAGTATCATCTATGAATTCAACGATTCGGATGCTATTTTAATATATGATAAGTACATCACCGAAATCGTATTGCCAAAGATTCCAGCCAATGCATCCGTTATTATTCATGGGTATACCGATGTGATCGGAGAAGAAGCTTATAACCTAAATTTGTCGCTGGCCAGAGCCAATGATGTGAAGCAAATTATGGAAAAAGGCTTGTCGAAGGCAGGGAGAAGCGATGTATCATTTGAAGTGCATGGATTTGGTGAGGATGAAAACTTATCACAATTCAATAACAAATATCCTGAGGAACGCTTTTATAACCGTACGGTTATCATTGATATTATTCCAAAAAAATAGGACTCTAAATAAACAATCATTTGTTCAATCAGATAAGGGAAAGGGGTAATAATCCCGTTTCTCTTATCTGATTTTAATTGCGTCTTATGAAATAGTCAGTGCCATCTCAGGCTTAATAATTAACTTTTTACATCAATAATTTTGTTCAATTTTAACGACCTCTTTGGCAATAATCATGAAAAAAAGAATTTTACCTACGCTTCTGGGATTGGTTACAATGGTGGTTGTTATTTCAATAACAAATTGTAAATCAGCTAATATCACCTCATCGACGGACCCTGACAAAAAGACTTCCATCGAAAATTTTGATGATTTTTATAACAGATTTCACACAGACTCCTTATTCCAGATGTCAAGGATTAAATTTCCTTTGAAAGGAATAAAAGTTGATTATGAAGGTGAAAAAAAATGGTCCGGAAAAAACTGGATCACCATGAAGACAAAA
>PCUL01000075.1 GCA_002771745.1 Bacteroidetes bacterium CG18_big_fil_WC_8_21_14_2_50_41_14 | reverse complement strand
AACAATATGATAATCTCCTGAAATATTAGAATAAAATCAATTAGATAATACGACATTACTTTTCATTCCGTTTTTTTTTAAGATATAAATATCCTGGAAATCCACAGTTTCATCTTTCTTTCTTCCAGACCAGTAGCCATAATGCTTTTCAATTATTTCAAATCCTTTTGAAATAATCAAATGATCAAGATAATCCTCTTTAAAAGCAACGTTGGCTTCTTTGACCTTTATGTTATGCAAATAATAATTGGTAAAATCATAATCAAATTGAATTCCATCACTCATTTTCATTAAGCTTGTGGATTTATCATTCATTATAAAAAATGTTGAAAAACAGATGCCATCATTTTTCAATACCTTGTTTATTTGAGTTAAATATGAACTAACATCTTCTGGCATCATATGAGTAAACACGGAAGTAAGGAATACAAAATCAAATTCATCAGTTTTGTAAGGGAATGCATAACTAGTAGACTGAGATTTTGTTTCAAGATTATACAAATCGTTACGTAAATCAACATGAAAAAAATTAAATTTTGGAAATTTTGACTGAATGTTATTTTTGCACCATGTAATCCCTGATTCAACGATGTCAAACCCTTCATAGGAACCTTTCTCGTCCAAATATTTTGTCAGAGGGATTGCTAACCTCCCAATACCACAGCCGATATCAAGTACCCGATGATTTGGCTTTACCCCCCCCAAATCAATAAGTTGCCTTAGTATATCTTGTCCTTGTTTTATAAAATCCCCGGAACCAATGAAAACCTTACCCTTGGGTGGTGCCATTCGATCGCGTTTACTGGTAATTTTCTCATATATATCTATTGGGAAAAAATAAAGTCTTCTGAAGATTCTTCTTGTCTTCGGTCCTAAAAAATAATAAACATCTCTTTTTTTCATTTTGTATACATTATGTTGTTTAATTCCGAAGAAAAATTGGAATGATAAAAGCGTGTTAAAATTTCAAATAAAGAACAAAACTACTGCATTCTTAAGTAATAATAGCTCGTATTCAAATAATCTTCTTTTGCTTGCCAAAATTGATTCATTAGTTACCTCAATGCTAAATCCTTTTCTAACGAAAGAAGTTATTACTTCCCGGAAAGAATGTTATCGATGGCCATCAATTCTTCATTGGTAAACGAAAGATTATCCAGAACTCCAACCGCGTCTTCAATGTGATCTACCTTGCTGGCCCCGATGATGACAGAGGTAACTCTTTGGTCGCGCAGCACCCAGCTAAGCGCCATTTGAGAGATCTTTTGTCCGCGGTTCATGGCAATTTCCTTTAGTCTTTTCACTTTCTCCACCCGTTCGGGAGTGACGGCTGAAGAGGGAAAATAAACATAGGATTTGGCC
>PCUL01000063.1 GCA_002771745.1 Bacteroidetes bacterium CG18_big_fil_WC_8_21_14_2_50_41_14 | reverse complement strand
ATAATTAGTGTAGTCAAATGTTTATATTCTTCCCTCATGTAAATCCCATATTGGGAAACACATTTCATAATCATTCCAGATGATATCTCCATAATTAATAGAAAACCTTTTAAATAAATTCTTGTCTAAATACTTCTTAGTCATTGGATTCCGTGCTTTATTCAAGAAGTCGGAGAAATCAATTATCCGCTCAACCCCATCTGAAAATGAAAAGTTAATTTTATAATCTCCTATATAATCTGCGTTATTAATCGAGATCACCAACATATCTTTAAAGTTTTTTTGTGATAATGAAAGCTGTCAAAATGCTGTTTCTGGATTTAAATATTTCAGCCCCATAGGAACAACTTTATTAAAATCATTTTCATTTGTTGATAAAAGAATATAGTTATTGTGCATGGCAGTTGCTGCAATAACAGCATCAGGCAGTTTTATATTGGTGGTTTTTCTTATATGTATTGCTCCTTCTATAATATCATCATTTATATAATGAATTTCAGAGCCTGCTAAAAATTCCTCTCTTACTTTAATATCTTCAGCAATTGGAGGATTCCATACTAATAATTCAATTTTTGTAATAAATGAAACTTTACTATCGTCATCAACCAGTGCATCCATAAAACATAAGGCTTCTGGAGGAAGTAATTCGTCCAAATATTTTATAACCGCACAGGTATCGATTAGATATTTCTGTCCCATTCGCTACGTAAATCTGAAATTTGGTCATCAATTTCTTTACTGATTTGCTTAGATAATCTACCTCTCAAAGCTGATAGTTTTCTTTTGGGTTTTTCGGAGAATATCATAAAAGTAGAGCCACTTGGTGGACAGAACATGACAGTCTCATTTTCGATGCCGTAAATAAAGTCATCAAAGGAAAAACCTTTTAATCCTGTTTGCCAGCCTGTAACTTTATATTCAGCATGAGGTTCATTTACTACTGCTATCATTGGTATCTCCTTTCGTTTCAATAAATTTATACTTACTAAGTTTTAGAATAATGCAGAAAAGAACTACAACGTGTTCAAATGAATATTCAAATATATCCATTAAGCTATGTGCTACTGCATTTCTCAGGTTTAATCCTGCCTTTTCGGCTAATACATATTTTATTAGTATTCTGTCTTCTTCATCAAAATTGGTTTTCTGATCAGGTTTTAAAGGTGGTTTGTGGGCAATGTCTGCCAATAAATCATCCAATAATTTTTCCATTACCAATTTATCTGAGCCTTTCTGCCTTGTTTTAAATGTTGCAATACCAATTTTTTCACTAAAATAACGTAAAAGCCCTTCAACTTTTAAGGTTAAACTATCTGTTACTGTCACAAAATCACATTGATAAGTGTTATCCGCAAAGAATCTGTCAAGTTCTTCAAACAACCTTTTTAACC
>PCUL01000392.1:5391-5986 GCA_002771745.1 Bacteroidetes bacterium CG18_big_fil_WC_8_21_14_2_50_41_14 | reverse complement strand
AATCGAGTTAAATCATAAACGGAAAGTCTGCAGGTTCGAGAGAACCCTTTGCACAGTAAGCGGTGGCGGAGTATGGCGACGAATAACAAAAGTGGAAGGCACTTCAGGTGTTTCGCTAAACAACAGTTGTATTTCGGCAGGTAGCAGGGTGGCTATCTGTGTAAAATTAAATTCATGGGAAGAAATGGAGAAATCGTCTTTAATCTTGATGGTCGTGGTTTCGTTGTGGCATTGGTCGCAAGGCCCTTCACAACATGATTCGGGGGTCACATAAATGCTGAAAGACGCATAAGTCGATCCACAGTAATGTTTAGATACGGTCATTCCCATGCTAGTTACCGCAACAAGCAAAGCGAGTAAAATATGACTGATCTTTTTTAACATGACATTAAATTCTTGGGGACAAAGATAGACATAATTATTTTGACAATGGTTTTCAATGCTAAAAAGCAATTAAAAAATTGCTAGTTTTGAAAAAAGTTTGTATGGATCAGATCAATCCCGATGAAAGCCCTTTGCACGAACTGGTACAATTGCGCCAACAATATGCCGAATTAAAAGCAGTCCACGAAAAAAATATTGCGGTACAAAAGCA
>PCUL01000392.1:883-5385 GCA_002771745.1 Bacteroidetes bacterium CG18_big_fil_WC_8_21_14_2_50_41_14 | reverse complement strand
TGAAGCTTTGCAGCAGAGCGAACACAAATTTTTTGCTTTGTTTGAAAAATCAGCTTTTCCGGCTTCTTTATCCAAACTGACAGACGGAACAATCGTTGAAGTTAACGAAGCATTTGAGAACGAATTTGGACTAATAAAGCAGCAAGTGATTGGAAAAACGTCTTTTGAACTGGGCATTAATCCTGATGAGGAAGGTCGTACACGGATACTTGAAGCATTGAAAAAAAATGGTTCTGTGCTTCATCAGAAAATGGTACTACGATCAAAGTCGGGCGAGAAAAACTATTATGAAACGAATATTGATAAAGTGGTGATTAACGGAGAGGAATTTCTTTTAAATACAACACAAAATATCAGCGAATACAAAAGCGCAGAAAATAAACTAAAAGAAAATTTTGATCTGATACGGATTGCCGGGGAAAAAGTGAAACTGGGTGGATGGAATGTAATACTGAATGAAAACAGGGCATATTTGTCAGACGAGGTGGCAACCATACTCGAAATACCAACTGATTATGGGTCATTGATGGAGGACGGTATTCAATTTTATGCCCCGGAATGGCGCGATAAAATAAAAGAAGTTTTTGGCCAATGTGCACATCAAGGCATTCCCTTTGATGAAGAGTTGGAGATGATTACAGCCACAGGAAAACGCCTTTGGGTGAGGACAATTGGCGAAGCCGTAAGAAACGAAAGCGGAAATATCGTTAAGGTACAGGGTGCCTTTCAGGATATCACCGAACGTAAAAAAGCTGACACTGAATTGATAAAAGCAAAAAACATGGTCGAGAAAAGTGAAATCCGTTACCGCACGGTTGCATCAAATTCTCCCGTTGTCACATTTGTTTTAAACCCGGATGGAATCTTCACCCTTTCAGAAGGGAAAGGCCTGGAGAAACTCGGCTTAAAACCCGGTCAGGTTGTGGGGCTTTCCGCATTAGAACTTTACAAAGACTTTCCCGTGATTATAAACGATATCAAAAAAGCACTTGCAGGTAACGTCTCACGTTCTGAAACTGTATTGCCGGGGGTGGTTTTCGATATATTGTACAACCCGGTTTTTGATAATAAGGGAAATCTTATTGAAGTTATTGGCGTTTCCAACGATATTACAGAACGTAAACAGGCTGATATAGAGATTAAAAAGCATAAATCGGAGTTGGAGGAGTATTTTGAAAATGATATTTCGGCCGATTATGTGGTTTCTGTTTCGGGCGAAATATTTAGCTGCAACAAAACGTTTTTGAGTTTATTTGGTTTTGAAAAAAAATCGGAAACTAAAAAATTTGATATAACGGGACTTTACAAAAATCAGGAAGACATGAAGCAAATTGTCCGTCTGATAAAAAAACAAGGGAAAATTGAAAACTTTGAAGTGGAATTTATTTCTAAAGAGGGAAAAACCATTCATTCATTGATCAATGCCATTGGTATTTTCGATAAAGACAATAAACTCGAAAAAATCAGGGGATATGTGGTCGATATTACCAAACAAAAAAATATTGAAAAGGAACTTCTAAAATTATCGCGTACAGTTGAACAGAGCCCTGCTTCGGTTATTGTTACCGATTTAGATGGAAATATTGAATATGTGAATCCAAAAACCCTTGAAATTACCGGTTATACAAATGAAGAATTAATCGGCAAGAATCCCCGATTATTTAATTCCGGCGAAAAACAAAAAAAAGATTATCAGCAACTTTGGTCCACTATATTATCTGGCAAGGAATGGTATGGCGAATTTCACAATAAAAAGAAAAACGGCGAACTGTACTGGGAATTTGCATCCATTTCGCCCATATTCAACGATAAGCAGGAAATTATCAATTATGTGGCCATAAAAGAAGATATCACCGAACGGATAAGGTTTGAAGATACGCGGAAATTACTGCTTGAAATTTCACAGCTGACCACCAAACATATTACACTCACCTCCTTTCTTGCAGCGGTTCACCAAAAAATCAAACAGATTATCCGTGCCGATAATTTTTATGTGGCCTTAAATAACGAAATGGACAATACCTTTTCCTTCCCGTATCACGTTGATGAATATGATAAGGTGGAGTTACACAAAGCTTACGATTTCAGCAACGGTTATACAGATTATGTGCTTAAAACAAATCAATCACTTATTATTACACCAGAAAACAAACTTGAGGTTGATCAGGATGAAATCATAAAAGGATATGGTGATGAATTGTCGGTTTGGCTGGGTGTGCCATTTAAAACTAAAGAAGGAGGTCAACCAAACGGGGTAATTGCCATACAGGATTATAAAAATCGGAAATCATACACCGAAACAGACAAAACAATTATGGAAATTATTGCCCATAACATCGGTAGTTTTATTGAACGGATTAAATACTTGGAAGAATTGGTTTATGCCAAAGAAAAAGCCGAAGAAAGTGACCGACTGAAATCTGCATTTCTATCCAATATGAGCCATGAAATACGTACCCCCATGAACGGTATTCTGGGGTTTACCGAACTGCTGCTCGAACCCGATTTAAGCAGCGAAGAAAAAGAGGACTTCATTAAAATCGTTCAACAAAGTGGGCAGCGCATGTTAAACACCGTAAACGATATTGTTGAAATCTCGAAAATTGAAGCCGGACTGGTAAATGTTAGCGTTAAAGAAACCGATATTAATAAAAGGCTTGAGGAATTATTCCGTTTCTTCCAACCCGAAGCGGAAAAAAAGGGACTTATACTCAGCCTTACAACGCTTTTGCCCGAAGCACTTAAAAACACAACAACCGACCAAAATAAACTGGATTCCATTCTTACCAACCTCATTAAAAATGCCATAAAATATACCGACGAAGGTACCATAGAATTTGGCTGCAAAACCGTACCATCGGTTCATGAACCGATGGTGCGGTTTTATGTAAAAGATTCCGGTATCGGAATTCCGGCAGACAGGCAGGAAGCAATTTTTAATCGTTTTATACAGGCCGATATCACCGATACAAGGGCTTTCCAAGGTTCCGGTTTGGGCCTGGCCATTTCAAAATCCTATGTCGAAATGTTGGGCGGAAGCATTTGGTTGGAAAGCAAGGAAGGCTTAGGCTCTACCTTTTATTTTACCCTGCCGCTGTCTAAGTACGCAAAAGAAAAAACGATTGTTTTGAATGACATACCAGTTGATAATGAAAAGAATAAAGGATTTGCCGCAATGCGTAGCCTGAAAATATTAATCGCCGAAGACGATGAGACCTCTCGAAATTATATTTCGCTTATTATAAATGATTTTAGTGCTAAAATACTGGAAGCAAGTACAGGAATTGAAACTGTTGAATTATGCCGCAACACCAAAGACCTCGATTTAATACTGATGGATATTCAAATGCCCATAATGAACGGCTACGATGCTACCCGCGAAATCCGTAAATTCAATAAAAAAGTGATTATCATTGCCCAAACTGCTTTTGCACTTTCCGGCGACAGGGAAAAAGCTATTGAGGCCGGATGTGACGATTATATTGCGAAACCCATTAGCAAAGTAGAATTGCATTCATTAATCCACCAGTACCTTAGGAAATAATTAAAAGAGGTTAAAATTAGAATGTTAACTAGAGAACTTCAAAAGTTGGGTTAATTCTCTCGTTGGCGTGTTTTTAAAAGGAGAGAGTAGTGTATAAAAAACTGACAATATGGTTATTGATCATCGGATACAATTAAAATACAGATTGTTAATGACGAATTTTAGAAAGAACAAATGGGAACAACGGGAACCTATTGCTATCCCGGAGAAACAGTATTCATATTGACAGAAAATGACTTAAACAGGCTTGATAAAATAGAAATGGATTATGGTTCGCACGCAAGTCCTGGAGTTTATAGCAGAGTGGACTTTTCAGATTTAATGAAATAACAGACAAAATTGATGATTAAATTGAAACTTTTTCCCTCGTCTTCGTTTGAGAGTAGCGGTAACGAGCCTGCACAATCCATCACCACGCAATCAAAGCAAACATGATTTAAATCTTCATCGAGAATAATAAAACCCTGGCAAACTCCATAAATTCTTAACCCCCGATGTAGAACCAATAACATTAATTTCTAGATTTACCCCACCAAACACCCGATGATTGCCGATAGAAAGGATAATGCAGCAATAAAAATAATAATATGGAGTCAAAACTAGAGATTAAAAAACTTGGATTTTTAGGGTCATTTGCTATTTATATACCAGCAGCGATCTTGATGTATTGTATGACTCAGTATTTGATCCCATTCCTAAGCAGAGTAACCGGACAGGAAACAATTCTATTTTGGTTTATTGTAGCTGGATTAGGGATTTTTACCCCATTGATAATAGCCGGGATGTTGATTTTAAAGTTCGAAGGTTGTGAAATCTCAAAAAGCACTTGGGCTGAGAGGTTGCGATTTCGCAAAATAACCAAAACCGATTTGATTTGGAGTATCGTTGGATTAGTCCTTGTTGGTGTTTTGAGTGGGATAATATTGAAAGTGTTGGAGCTGATAATTGGCAAATTTGA
>PCUL01000392.1:252-786 GCA_002771745.1 Bacteroidetes bacterium CG18_big_fil_WC_8_21_14_2_50_41_14 | reverse complement strand
GAAGAATTTCTTTGGAGAGGTGTTATGTTACCAAGACAAGAAGTTGCATTCGGCAAACATGCATGGCTAATTCATGGATTTGGTTGGGGGCTATTTCACATTGCTTTTGGCTGGCAATTGCTAATTACGTTAATTCCTTTGATTTTTATTCAACCTTATATTGTTCAAAGGACTAAAAATTCATGGATTGGAGTGATAATGCATGGAGGATTAAATGGACCAAGTTTTATCGCAATTTGTTTTGGATTAATTTGATGAAAAAAGAGTACAGCAAACAACAGCAGAATACCCGCAATTCGGGTTTCATTGCTTTATTGACAGGATTCCGCACGTTGTGGGATGGAAGGCAAATATTCGTCGGAATTTTATCGGGAAACTCCCGCCCTGCGTGAATTTGCGAACCGTTGGGTGTAATAAAAGAGACACCCTACACCTCCATTTCATTTTTTTAGAGAAAAAGAGACGATCATGTTGATTCTCCATTTTAAGGAGGAAAAATACCACCCTTCAAAAAGATCATTCTTAACTATAAAT
>PCUL01000392.1:0-147 GCA_002771745.1 Bacteroidetes bacterium CG18_big_fil_WC_8_21_14_2_50_41_14 | reverse complement strand
CCATCGAAGCCAGTTTTGCCACTTTTGGCGATAGCACCTCAAATGAATAAATGGCCATGAGCGCGAGCAACGCAACAAAAATATGTTTGATAAAACCCACTATTTCCCAGTTGTTGTCAAAGTTGATGATCCCTACATAATATTGGC
>PCUL01000434.1:6013-8386 GCA_002771745.1 Bacteroidetes bacterium CG18_big_fil_WC_8_21_14_2_50_41_14 | reverse complement strand
CACTTTGTCGAGTCCCTGATAGGTATCAATGTGTTTGGTTAATTTTCCGGTACAGATGATCAGTAAACCACTGGCCAGAGGATCAAGCGTTCCGGCATGACCCACCTTTATTTTTTTAATGTTGTAGGCTCGCTTGATAAACGACCGCAAATGGTTTACCACATCAAACGATGTCCACTTCAGTGGTTTATCGATGAGCAAAACCTCTCCTTCTTCAAAATTAAACGTCATTATGAAATGGTTAAGTCAACACCAACAAAATACAGTACCAATATGATGACTCCGATTGCGATGCGGTAATATCCAAAAAGTTTAAATCCATGTTTGGTTAAAAAGGTGATAAACGATTTGATGGCTATGAGGGCAACAATAAAAGCCACCACGTTACCAAATATCAGGATATCAATGTTATCGGTGGTGATTGAAGTATAATTTTTCGTTAATTTATAACCCGATGCGGCAAACATGGTGGGAACTGCCAGAAAAAAGGAAAACTCTGCGGCAGCTTTCCTGCTTAATTTCTGCGACATCCCGCCAATGATGGTAGCTGCCGAACGCGACACACCCGGTATCATAGCAATCACCTGAAACAAACCGATTTTTAAAGCGATTGGATAAGTAATTTCCTGATCGTCACTTACTTTATTGTACCACTTGTCGATAAACACCAGGACAATTCCTCCAAGGATGAGTACCACGGCTACCACATACACACTTTCGAGTAACATGTCGATGTAATCGCTAAGCAATAAGCCAAAAACCGCAGCGGGTAAAAAAGCCACAAAGAGTTTATAATAAAATTTCATGGTTTGAAAAAACCGTTTCCAATACAGGACCACTACCGATAAGATGGCTCCAAACTGAATGTTGATGATAAAAGCCTGAATAAAATCATTGCTTTTCATTCCCATGATGCCTTCTGCCAGGATCATGTGACCAGTAGAGGATACGGGTAAAAATTCGGTGATACCTTCTACAACGGCGAGAATAAATGCTTCGAACCAGGTCATAAATTTAAATTGTTAGCTAACGGGGCTTGTGAGTAAACCATGTTGTTAAAGATAAAATGAACAGGATCATGAATCCACAGAGCCATTCAAAGCGGCTGAATTGTTCTTAATGATCTCCACTAAGGCAAACCAGATGTGGGTCAGGCTTCTTGTGGGTGGTACATAATCGCAACAATCTCAATTACATATCCCAACAATATCAGGATAGGGGAAAGGGTCAACCTGCCAAAACTAAACAATCCTTCACTAAAAACATCGGGATCTTCTGAGCCTCCGCCAATCATCAGTAAGAATCCCAGCAGGAGCACAATAAGCCCGGTAATTAACAACAGATAATTTACTTTTTGAAAAGCAAAACCTCGGATTTCTTCTTTGTTGGTGTTTTTTTGCACATTCGTTGCCATGGTATTATTTTTTTGTCAAAAATAGCAGAAATAACTTTTCACCGTTTCTTCCCGGTCGATTTTACATAGAACCAGTTCATAAAGGTTGTTAAAAGACACTGTTGTTAACCATAAAACTGATCCGATTTCATGTGAAGAAACTTTGAAACGGCCACATAAGTCGATACGGATGTAATAATCATCCCGGCGAGTAAAACGGACAGGTAAAGATAAAAACGGGTTTCGGGCCCGGTAAGTACCGAAAGTTCAGGTACCTGGTTCAGCAAGGTTTCCATTATTCCATATAAAAGTAAACAAGCCAATATGGCACTCACCGCACCCTGCGCAATTCCGATGAGTAAAAATGGTTTTTGTATAAAGTTTTCAGTGGCTCCCACCAACTGCATGCTTCGGATAATAAACCGCTTGGAAAACACCGATAGCCGTATCGTGTTGTTTATCAAAGCTAAAGCGATAACGAACAACAACAAACTGAAAGCGATGAGTGCCAGGGTTATTTTATGCAGGTTGTTGTTGATCAGGTGAACCATTGACTTTTGGTAGTAAACTTCCTTCACTCGCGGGTTGGCCAATATCAGCTGCTCAATTTTCGCGATGCTGTCGCTTTTGGCCCAGGCGGCTTTAAACCGGACATCAATGGAAGGTAATAACGGGTTGTCGGCATCACCCAAAAATCCGGTGAACTCTTTCCCTAACAAGTCGGTTAGTCTTTTGGTGGCTTCTTCTTTGGTGATGTATTCAGTCGATTTTACAAAAGGTTGTGCATCAAGTGATTTTTGCAATTGAAGAATTTCCACTTCTTTTACCTTGTCAGTCATGATGATTTCGAAACCGATGTGCTCCAGGATATAATCCGATAAATTTTGGGCATGTAACAGAACCATCCCCAAAAATCCCAAGGTAAACAACACCAGCGTAATACTGATAGCAGAGGTAACATAGGCACTGCTGACACGGCG
>PCUL01000434.1:0-5999 GCA_002771745.1 Bacteroidetes bacterium CG18_big_fil_WC_8_21_14_2_50_41_14 | reverse complement strand
GTTGACCGCAAAAATCAGCTTATCATCGCAGGTATATTTTTCATTATTCATATTTAGACCTTGTATAAATTGACCCTATCATGCATTATATCATATCTAACTATGTGAATATGAGCATTTATTGAAGTTACTTTATCAAAATATCAATAAAAACCAATGAAATGAATATTAATTTTAGAAGTGAGAAGAGCAGGAAAAGCGGTATAACCTTGTTTATTTGGAACTTTAAAATAATACTCTTTTCATGCATATTCCTTTTCTTTAATAGCTGCAGCAGAGATAATTCCATTATGGAGGGTAACGAGGAAAACAGAACCCTGCCTGAAATAATGAGGTCAGATGTGATCAATCAAGGTGATAATTTGTATGCTGTGAAGGCCCCTCCTTTTTCCGAAGACATATTCCCCTGCTCAGGATGCCATGCTGACGAGGAACCCAATCCAAACAGAAGACAACTGGTTGATATGCATGATGATATTGATGCCATTTTTAGTCATGACAGGGAAAATAGGTGGTGTCTTGATTGTCATAGCATCGATACCAGGGATTCACTGAAACTTGCAAGTGGGAAACTGATCGGTTTTGATGAATCATACAAATTATGTGGACAATGTCATGGAGATAAATTAAGGGATTGGAAAGTAGGGGTTCATGGAAAACGCACCGGCGAATGGAACGGGAAAAAACAATATCTTCTGTGTGTGCATTGCCACAACCCTCATTCGCCTAAATTTAAAGCAATAAAGCCGTTACCTCCTCCGGTTCAACAAAAGGATATTCAATTGTAACCCGATCAAAAACCAGGTAAATTATGTTAAAAACCAGTTATACACCAAGAAGAGATTTTTTAAAAATGATACCCGGGGTGCTCCTTTCAATGGGTGTATTTTCGTTTTTTAAGGTTAAAAAATCCAATAAATATACCGAGCAAAGGTATCATGGTTTATCAAAGTTTGAGGCTGATGAGATTATCAGGAATAACCAGTTCCCGGTTTCGACGCGAGTGAAACCCGCACCGGCTCCTCTGGCACAAAAAAGTATTAAGGGATAATGATTTCACTATGAACCCAATTTCGCAAAGTATGCAGAAAGAAGAAAAGAGTAATTCAAGGCGGGAGTTTTTGAAAAAATTACCTGTTTTGGCTGTCGGGGCTGCCGCATTGGGAGGTTGTAGCCAGGAGGAGATAGAAGAATATTTCCAACAAAATTTCAAAACATTATCAAAGGAAGAAAAAGACGAAATCGTAAAGAATCTGGAGAAAAAGTATTCTGAAAAATATGGAAAGGAATTCACTGTTTCTGATACACCTGCAACCGAGGGGATTTTATTTGGATATGCCCTTGATTTATCCCGATGTATAGGATGCAGAAAATGTGTGTATGCCTGTGTTGAAGAGAACAACCAATCGCGTGACCCTCAAGTACATTGGATTCAGGTTCTTCAGATGGAAAAGAAAAAAGGCATCGACCTGGTTCATGCGGATGTTCATTATAATCCGGAAAAAGTTCCGGAGGAAGGTCATTTCTACATGCCGGTTCAATGTCAGCAATGCAGGAATCCCCAATGTGTATCGGTTTGCCCCACAAAAGCAACCTGGCAGGATGATGACGGGATTGTTGTAGTAGATTATAATTGGTGCATTGGGTGCAGGTATTGCATGGCGGCATGCCCTTATGGTGCAAGGCATTTCAATTGGGGCGAGCCAAATATACCCGATGAAGAAATCAACCCGATCACCCATTATTTAGGCAATAGGCCCCGGACTAAAGGGGTTGTCGAAAAATGCACTTTTTGTATACAACGTGTCAGGGAAGGAAAATATCCTGCCTGTGTTGAGATATGCCCAACGGGATCAAGGAAATTTGGAAATTTATTGGATCCGGACAGTGAAATAAGATATATACTCGAAAATAAACGTGTGCTTGTTTTTAAAGAAGAACTAAACACCCAACCAAAATTCTATTATTTCTTCGGTGTATAATGTATACTTTTTTAGTCATGAAATACCTTTAAAATTATGAATTTCTTGCGGTTTTTATTCGGATGTTTTAAAATCATTACAAAAGGGGGAAGAATATATTACTCCAGCTTATTTTTTCTTCTCGTGTTAATTGTATGGGGCGGATTGGGTTACCTTGATCAATTACAGAATGGATTGATTATGACCAATATGAGAGATTCTGTTTCCTGGGGCTTTTATATTGGAAATTTTACATTCCTGGTGGGAGTGGCCGCCGCTGCCGTTATGCTGGTGATTCCTGCCTACATATATGACTGGAAACCAATAAAGGAGATTGTCATTTTTGGTGAGATACTGGCTATCTGCGCTGTTATCATGTGTTTGTGTTTTATCGTTGTGGATATTGGCAACCCGCTTCGTTTTTGGCACATGCTTCCATTTGTTGGAACCATGAATTTTCCTTATTCGATTTTATCGTGGGATTTCTTTGTCTTGTTTGCTTATTTCCTTCTCAACATTGTAGTTGTCACCCATTTGTTGTATAAACAGTTTTTTAAGAAACATTACAACAAATCAATCATCCTGCCATTGGTTCTATTAAGCATCCCTGCTGCCATTGCCATTCATACCGTTACAGCATTTCTCTACAACGCTTTACCGGCACGCCCATATTGGAATAGTGCTTTGCTTGCCCCCCGGTTCCTGACAACGGCTTTCTGTTCCGGCCCGGCCGTACTCATACTCCTCTTTCAGGTACTTAGAAAAACCACCAAATTTGAAATTAAGGATGAAGCCATTTTTACCATCGCGGAACTCATGGTTTATGCCATGTTTATCTACCTGTTTTTTACCATTTCTGAATTTTTCAAAGAATTCTATTCGAATACCGAACACATCGTTTATTGGGATTATTTATTGTGGGGTGCTGAGAAAAACAAGGAGATTGCTATCTATAGTTGGGCCTCTATTATTATGGGCACCTCTGCTTTTATCCTTTTTCTAATACCGAAAACCCGGAAAAACCTGCTCACCTTAAATATAGGTGCCGTGTTAATTTACTTTAGTGTTTATTTGGAAAAAGGCATCACGTTAATTATCCCCGGATTTACACCGGATACACTGGGACAGTATTTCTTTTATGTTCCTTCTGAAACTGAAATACGCACCGCCGCCATGATATTCTCAGGGGGGGCGTTGCTCTTTACTTTTATTTCGAAAATTGCCATTGCTATTCTTTTTGAGGGATTTAGTATTGATAGTTTAGAAAAAAAAGCCACTATGCAATTTGAAACAACTTAATCATTTAAAATTCAATTTATTATGCCACTTCAAGTAAAACGATTATTGCTGGTGTTTGCCATATTTATCGGGATCATGTTGGTTCTAAAGTATGTATTAACCCCCGATTCATGGAGGGAGTATGGGCCTTACCGCGGGAATGCCATTGGTGAAATAGCCAGTCAACAGGCTAAATATGTACAAAAAGAATCCTGTGCCGATTGTCATGACTCCATTGCCGAAATAAAATCCCGGGGCGAGCACATCAATCTCCAATGTGAAATTTGCCATGGTCCCGGCTATCAGCATGTTGATGATGAAAATTTCAAGATGGAGATCACTAAAAACAGCACACTTTGTTTGCAATGTCATACAATGAATGCCGCCAGCCCTAAAAATATCATTAAACAAATTGATGCTACTGAGCACAATGAAGGTGAAGAATGTATAACTTGTCATAATCCACATCAGCCATGGCTATAGAAAAAGAAAATTTCTCAAGACGCGATTTCATTAAGAATTCGAGCATGTTTGCGGGGGGAGTAGTGTTTGCCTCCCTTATAAATCCATATAAATTCGTGTTTGCCACAAAGCAACCAAAAGGAAAAGGAAAGTGGTACGGAATCGGCATTGACATTGAAAAATGCATTGGCTGTGGCAGTTGTGCCCGAGCCTGTAAAATAGAAAACAATGTGCCCGATGATCCATTTTTCTTTCGTAACTGGGTGGAACAATATACCATAACGAATGATGAAAGGATATTGGTTTCTTCGCCCAATGGTGGTATTGATGGATTTAAACAGCCTGTTCCCGAAGAAGACATCTACAAAACCTTCTTTGTGCCCAAAATGTGCAACCATTGTGCAAAATCACCTTGCACTCAGGTCTGTCCCGTGGGAGCCTCTTTTGAATCTCCCGAAGGGCTTGCCTTAGTGGATCAGAGTTATTGTATCGGTTGTGGTTATTGTGTTCAGGCTTGTCCTTATGGTTGTCGGTATATTGATCCTGTAAAAGGGGTTGTTGATAAATGCACCCTCTGTTATCACCGTTTAGAAAAGGGGTTGGATCCTGCATGTATGATGGCTTGTCCTACCGGGGCGAGAATCTATGGTGATTTAAATGATAAAAATAGTGCAGTATCTCTTTTTCTAAAAGAGCATAATTGTGCTGTGCTAAAGCCACAATTAAACACCGAATCAAAATTATTTTATAACGATTTAAGTCAGGAGGTACACTAAATGGATAAAATTCAATCACTGTATGAAGCACTCACCAAAGTAGATGGCTTTATTTATCCCAACGAACTTGCTTTAAACTGGGATATGCTTATTGTAATGTACCCTTATATAACAGGACTGGTTGCCGGAGCTTTTATCCTGGCCTCCTTAAACAGGGTTTTTGATATTAAGGCGTTACGACCTACTTATGAGCTTTCTTTGCTAACGGCATTGTCCTTCATGTTGGTGGCTACCATGCCATTAATTACCCACCTTGGTCAACCATTGCGGTTCTACGAGATGCTTATTACACCACACCTGACTTCCGCCATGGCCATTTTTGGTTTCGTGTATTTGTGGTATTTGATGGTCGTTTTATTACTTGAAATATGGTTTGATTACCGTTACGACATGGTAATCTGGTCGCGTGAGAAGAAAGGGTTTATGAAGTTTTTTTATAAAGCACTGACTTTATGGGTCAGCGATACCTCACCCGAATCGAGAAAAACGGATGAAAAAATCGGCTATTTTATTACCGTGGTGGGTATTCCCTCTGCATTTTTATTGCATGGATATGTGGGGTTTATCTTTGGTTCCATTAAAGCAAATCCCTGGTGGTCAACCGTTATGATGCCCGTTATTTTCCTTTTTTCTGCCATGGTTTCTGGCATTGCACTGGTGATGTTTATTTATATGGTGGTTTCATATCTGCGAAAACAGAAAATAGACATGAATGCATTGGATACCATTGCAAAATATTTGTTTTATATCTTAATTATCGATTTTACCCTGGAGAGTCTGGATCAGATACACCGGATTTACGAGGCAGATGAATCGTTTGATATATTGAAAATACTGGTTCGTGGTAAGCTGTTTTTCACATTCTTTATCATGCAGATCGGGGTTGGGGTAGTCATCCCTCTGGCTACTTTAGGTTTTCTGCAATTTAAAAAGCCACGGGTAAGAATCAGAAAGCTTATTTATTGGATCATCAGCATCTGTGTATTGGTTGGCATCTTCTACATGAGATGGAACGTGGTAATAGGTGGACAGCTTTTCTCAAAAAGTTTCTATGGTTTCACCAGCTATAAGGTCAATTTAATTGGAGGTTCAGATGTTACCTTATCCTTGTTGTGGTTCATTGTCCCCTTCTTTATTTTGGCGTTTTTGCTTTGGTTGTTACCACCATGGAAAAAGGCTCCCCCAATTGAAATTCCGGAGGAGTAAGGACTCCGATAGCGATCGGGGTCAGCGCTCAAATATGAAGTTTCACGTTTAATTTATACCCTATGGACTTAAACGCTTTTGAATTGAATAACAGTGAAATAACTGAAAGACTCAATGCGCTTGAATTGCGCCTTGCACAGCTTGAGTCGGTTCAAAAAATGGTTCCTCAAAAACCATTAGAGCATGATGAACCGGAGCTGTTAGATCAATTTAAAGGCCTGTCAGTTGGATCGCTGCTTGAATCAAAAGTGGGCGAGTACGGACTTTCGTGGCTGGGCAACATTGTCCTTTTCTTTGGAATTATTTTTCTTGTTGA
>PCUL01000334.1 GCA_002771745.1 Bacteroidetes bacterium CG18_big_fil_WC_8_21_14_2_50_41_14 | reverse complement strand
TAATCACAATCGTTATATCTTGTAATTCATTATGTTAACAGCCAATATACTAAAACCTAATACCAACAAAAAATCGCTGATAGCCATCGGGGTCCGACTTCTTACCCTTCCTGACCGTTAATTATTCTGGTCACCTCTATAAATTTCTTCAATCAGGTGATTGTATTTAGCCATAATGGGTTTTCTCTTTAGTTTTTGGGTAGGAGAGAGGTCGCCACTTTCCGGTGTCCAGCTTTCGCCGATGAGTTTAAAAACTTTTACCTGTGCTACTTTTTCAAATTCTGCATTGTATTTTTCAACTTCTTTTTCATAGCGCGCAATCACCTTTTGATGTCTCACCAAATCAACGTTGTCTACATATTTTACTCTATGAATAGCACACCAGTTGTGAAGAAAAATAAAATCAGGAACGATGAGTGCACCGGTAAATCGTTCGTTTTCGCCAATAACAATCAGTTGATCGATAAACTGTGATTCTTTAAATTTGTTTTCCACCACCTGGGGAGCCACATATTTTCCTCCCGATAGTTTGAAAATTTCTTTCTTCCTGTCGGTGATGCGCAACATGCGGTTTTCGTCTATTTCTCCAATGTCGCCGGTATGAAACCAACCATCCTTGTCGATGGCTTCTGCCGTAAGTTCAGGCTCTTTATAATACCCTTTCATCAGGTTTTCGCCTTTACAAAGAATTTCACCGTCTTCGGCAATCTTTACGTCTATTCCAATGGGTACAATACCGGTTGAACCGAATTTTACCTGTGGGTAAAATGAGTTGGTAGCCGAAACGATTGGCGACATTTCCGTAAGGCCAAAACCTTCCTGAACAAAAATCTTTGCTGCCCAAAAAATACGCGCCAAACGGGGTTGCAACGCCGCACCACCCGAAATCACTCCTTTGAGTTCACCACCAAGGGCTTCCCTCCATTTACTGAAAACTAGTTTGTTGGCCAGTGCCAGTTTCATATTGTACACCAGGTTGCGGTTTTTGGGATTGGGATCGTATTTGTCACCCACTTTCACAGCCCAGAAGAAAATCGCCTTTTTAGCTCCTGTTAACTCACGTCCTTTGTTGATGATTTTATCGTATACCTTCTCAAAAACACGTGGCACTGTGATAAAAGTATTGGCCTTTATTTCGGACATATTTTTGCCGATGGTATCAATATTTTCCGCATAGTAAATACTCAAACCTTTTGATTGCCACAGATAATTGCCTACGCGCTCAAGTACATGCGACAAGGGCAAAAAACTCAGGGCACGATCGCCTGGGTTCAGGTAGGTGACAAACTGATGGGCCAACAGGAAATTGCTTACTACATTGCGGTGTGTAAGCATAACACCTTTGGACAAACCCGTGGTGCCGGAAGTATAAATCAGGGTGAGTAAGTCTTCGGGATCGACCGTTTTCTTTCTTTCCGTTAATACCGGACGCAATTCATCCTCCCGCTTTACACCCAGCGCTTTAATTTCATTCCAGTTTTTAACTCCCACAACCTCATCAATGGTGTAGATTTCTTTCAGCGAGGGAGTTTGGTCGAACAGGGGTTTGATTTTGGTGTACATTTCAGCACTGGAGATGATGATTATTTTCGAATCAGAATGAGCCAAAATATGCAGATAATCGTTGTCGCTGATGGTTGGGTAAATCCCCACATGTACGCAACCAATTTGCGACATGCCAAAGTCGATGAAATTCCATTCGGGTCGGTTGTTCGAAATGGTAGCGATTTTATCGCCCTTTTCGAAGCCCATGGCCAGCAAACCCAGACTAAATTCGTCAACATGTTTTCTGAAGTCGGCAGTGCTGAATGATTCCCAGCGGTCGTTTCTTTTTACCGCCAGGGCAATCTCCTTTGGGAAATGCGCTTCGGCATAAGTCAATAAATCGAAGGTACGGGTGATTCCTGTCATATGAACAAATTACTTGTGAAAAATTAACTGTCCAAATGTAAGATATTTTTTAATCCCTGCCTAATTCGTATTACCGCGATGCCTGCCTTGATTTCGTGGACCGTTACGGTGTCTTCTGTCATCGGTGGGGGGTTGTTGATTTTTAAAAAACCTGTTCTTTGGCCACCTGCTGATTCTTTCATTCTGATCGGCATTGAGCAATGGTTCCAACTCATCCTGTAATTCCAGAAAAAGATCATGCTGATCGCTCTTGTAATCAAAAAGCAGGTCGTGGTTTAATTCGGCATATTTTTTTAATATGGGTTCTAACTCATTTAATTGTTCAGGCGACGGATCAATCACCCGAAGAAGATGGTGGTGAAAACCCATGGTGGTATAGTAGCTGCGCATATCTTCCACCTTTGACTTAATCATCCGACCACTCACTAAAAAACCAATGGCAAAACCAATGATCAATGTGATTACCAGAAAGATAGCGTTTCTCATTTTTCGATTCATGGCAATTAATTTAAATAAGTGAAAAGTTCTTCGTTAACAGAATAACCTGTAAGACCGTAGAGGGCATCAAGGCCCAGGGAACCATCTGTAAAATAAATGGTTAACAAAATAAGCAGGATGGCGGCCACACCGCTCAACGCGATGGCCTTAAACAACATAACAAAATCATCCTGTTTGGTGAACCGATCTATTTTTGAAATGACCCTATTGCTAAAATCGGTTGAAAAATCAGTCTGATAGTTTGAAAGTTGCTTTCTCATTTCATCCAAATGATTTTTCTCTTGTTGTAACACAACATCCGACTGCAATGCTTTTTCTAGTAAATCATTTTCACTGGCAGATATTTCTCCATCATATGAGCGAAAGAGTAGTTCTTTAATGCTGTCCATGGGTATGTGTTGTTAAATTGAACATTTCTTTTAATTTTTGTTGGGCCCTCGACAAACGCGAAAGTACTGTGCCTATGGGAATTCCAAGCATTTCGGCGGTTTCTTTGGTCGAGTAGCCCTGAATCAATCGGATAACCACAACGCTTCTAAATTCGGGTTCGAGCTGTTTTAAAGCGGTTTCAATTACCTCTTTTTCATCTTTCCTGGTGCTCTGGTCGTCAGAGGCCATCTGCCATGCTGTTTTAATGTCGAAATCAAGCCAACGGTGTTTATTTCGTTTTTTCAACGCGTTTAACGATAAGTTGATCGCGACTCGTGTAAGGTAAGTACCCAAAGCTGCTTCTCCTTTATATTGATTCATGGCATGATAAAACCGGATAAATGTTTCCTGACCCACATCTTCGGCATCAGCTGTATTTCCCAGCATCCCCATCACGGTTCGTGCCACATTTTTTTGATGTTGTTGCACAATTCGCTCAAAGGCATTTTTGTTTCCTGAAAGAGCCTGTTGAACCAACAGGAGATCATCCGTATATGTCTTTGGCACTTTTTCCAACAAAACCGTTTTTTGATTTGACAACCAAAAGTAGTATTTGATTCCGTAAGGGAGCACTTTTTAAAAAAGAGGTCCTATATAATACCATTATCCCACACAAATTAACAGGCCTTCCACCGCGATAGAAACAATAATAAGCGGAATGGCTTCTTTGCGATTGGGATAATAATTGCGAAGTAGAAAAATTCCAATGTATCAATGAAATTAAAACAGGTTTCAATAGGATGATGGTCATCATCCCACAGCGGTAGCTCATTTTTTCCAATAAACGGTTTTTTCGGGTGAACTTCCTTTTGTTTTTTCTTCTGATTCTTTTCTGGAACAGAATTGTTGGTACCACCTGATCATTATTTTGGGTGTAACATGATTCAGCCTGGACTATAGTTGAAGATTGGTGAGGAGCAAAAGATTGCTAAAATGGTAAAAAACCATGAAACCGACAATGCTACACGCAATCATCGTAAGAGAAGTAGTCAGTAGATATGCCCCGATCGTGTGCGCATAAATAAGTGTATAAAATATTTTACTGTTAAAAGTAAGAAGATATAGAGCCTTTTTGGCAGTTAGGTTATTCGCTAATTTTACAATTTGCGAAAACAGCGATTTTTGTATTAGGAGGAGTGTGATTTTCTATGCGTGGCAAGCGGATGAGCCTGTTTTAACTGATGACATCTTCAGAAATCAGCAAAGGAGGTTTTTAGGCAGACCAGTGATTGAAAACCCGGGTTACAAGATGAGCCATGCCTATCCCGATTGCGATCAGGATTCGGATACCCTATTAGTAATAGATACCTGGAAATTCAAGAATAAATCTGATCGACTTGCAGTCGGATAAATCCGGCTGCAATGGATGTACTGTTAACATGTTCGTTGTATATGAATAAAACTAAATAGAATCAATCCATTGCAGTCTGGCTTTAGCCGACTGCAACCCTTGTTGGTACTACTGTTTATTAATTCAAGACCTTATTGCCGTCTGGCTTTAGCCGACTGCAACCCCCCCTTCTGTTGAAGCAATTGTTATATTGTAAAAAGGGAATTTCAAAAACCTGAGATTAAAAATTAAACAGTCTTGTATTGATAAACTTTGTAATTAAAATTCAGAATATGTACTTTTGACACATCGATGTGTATTGATAATCCAAATTCCATTTCCACTAAGAGATCTACACACAAAAGATTATATCAATTTTAAACCAACAGATCCATGAAAAAAGCAGCATTATTCTCTCTGGTCGTCATCCTCCTGATGGGATGTATTCAAAAACCAGCAACAGTAAAAAAGAACCCCAATGAGCGGCTTACCATGGCCACCATTTTTGTCGAACATGCCCCTGAATACAAGGCTTTGTGCTATCAGGCTTATAACCTCGCCGGTTTTCGGCTCAACGAAATCGTAAAAAACAACACCGAAAACGACAAGCTGGCTGTCGTGCTCGACATTGATGAAACTGTGTTGAATAACATCCCTTATCAGGCAAAGCAAGTACTCGATGCCATTGGATACCCAACCTGTTGGGGCGAGTGGGTTAATCTGGCTGTAGCAGAACCGGTTCCTGGTGCAAAGGAGTTTTTAACGATGGCCAATAACCTGGGAGTGGCCATATTTTATGTCTCAAACCGCAAAACAACCACACTGGGAGCCACCATCAGCAACTTAAAGAAATTCGACCTGCCCCAGGCCGATTCGTTACATGTCATGCTTAAAGTAAATGACAACGAAAAAGAAACCAGACGACAGAAGGTGCTTGCAGAGGGTTACAACATCGTGCTGCTGTTTGGCGATAATTTGTCTGACTTTTCTTCCGACTTTGAAATCAGCGACAACATCGCACGCAATGATACAGCAATAAGTCAATCGGCACAATTTGGCCACAGGTACATTGTGCTGCCCAACCCTGGTTATGGAGCCTGGACCCAGAATTTGGGCTTATACAACGCCGGTTTAAATCAGGATTCGCTGGCACGATCGCTCATGTCCGGGTTTGAGTGTGACGAACCGGTTAAAAGCGACAAGTGAAGGAAACCATAGCTGTTACAGGTGCCACCGGCCATGTGGGTGCTAATTTAATCAGGATGCTCTCAGGCAGAGGTTTTCATGTTAAAGCACTGGTTCGAGAACCTTCAGAAACACTAAAAGGATTTCAACCGGAGCTTATATATGGGGATTTATCTAACCTCACCTCCCTTAAAGAATTATGCCGAGGATCTGATGTCGTGATTCACACGGCAGCACTCATTTCCATTGGTGATCAACCAAAAAAAGCCGTTTTCGAAACCAATGTTACAGGTACGCAAAACCTGATTTGGGCGTGCAAACAAATGGGTGTGCGCAGGCTAATTCATTTTAGTTCGGTAGATGCCCTGGTTACTGACTGTCGTGCGGTGTTCGTGGACGAAAGCACAGAATTGGACGTTGACTCAGCCCTGATTTACAAAAGAACAAAAGCTTTGGGTGAACGGTTGGCGATGGAGGCAGCTTCACCTGGTTTCGAAGTCATTATACTTTCACCTGCCGCCATCATGGGGCCGTTTGACTTCAAACCTTCGCTCATTGGTAAAATGTTGATCCGGATGTATAATGGACAATTGCCTGTGCTGGTGCCCGGAGGTTATCACTGGGTGGATGTGCGCGATATTTGTGACGCCGCTATAAGTGC
>PCUL01000126.1:976-1431 GCA_002771745.1 Bacteroidetes bacterium CG18_big_fil_WC_8_21_14_2_50_41_14 | reverse complement strand
AACATCAACTACATATCCACGTAATTTAATGAGCTTTCCCGAGTCGTCAAAAATACCAATGGCATTCAAAATCACATTCACTTCTTTGCCATCTCTTGTCACAAAATCCACTTCGAAATTTTCGACTTTCCCGTTTTCTTTTACTTTTCGAAGTAACTCTTTCCTGTCGTTTGGATTTTTATATAATTGAGTAATGTTAAATTTTTCGGTTTGAAATTTTTTATCAAATCCAAATAAACTTAAAAACGTTGGGTTGCAGCTAAATATTTCGCCCGAAACCGAAACCAAATAATCGGCCGAAATATCGTTTTCAAAATATTCTTCGAGTTCGGTTTTGCTCTTTCGTAAGATTTCTTGGGTACGCCTGATATCAGTAACGTCTCTTTGAATTCCAAAATGCCCGGTAATTCTTTTCTGCGCATCGTGCATACAAATATAATCGCCTTCAATAATTA
>PCUL01000126.1:803-945 GCA_002771745.1 Bacteroidetes bacterium CG18_big_fil_WC_8_21_14_2_50_41_14 | reverse complement strand
ATTGACATGGAGCTGGCCTTTATCAAAAAAATCTTTCCAAACCAGCCTGCCGTGTTTAATATCGTGTACAAATAAATCGTTGAGCGTAAGTCCGATGAACTGTTTTTCGGTGGTGCCATACTGTTCAAGTATCGCTTTATTG
>PCUL01000126.1:0-635 GCA_002771745.1 Bacteroidetes bacterium CG18_big_fil_WC_8_21_14_2_50_41_14 | reverse complement strand
TGTTTTCTAAACGAAATATCCTGAAAGGCACCTTGTACTTTATAAATCTTCCGATCCGCATCTCGCAAAGCTTCTCCAATGGTACGCACCCAAACCCGTTTTCCGGATGAAGTTAATATCTCCATTTCCTCGTCGTATGGAACGCCCTGTGTCGCACAAAGGGTAAAAACTTCAGTAATTTTATCCTGCCATTCGGGGGCATAAAAATTTATCCCTTCTTCCACCAGGGGCGAATAACCTGCCGGCATTTCGTGTATTGCCGCCACTTCGTCGGACCAATATGCGCGGTTTTCGCTGAGGATTACATTCCATCCTCCAAGTTTTGCCTTTTCCCCGGCAATCCGTAACAGGTTGTAATTTTCTTTGAGTTTGTTTTCTGCTCTTTTGTATTCACTTATATTTTGTGTTGTATTTAAAAAAAATTCCTTGTCGTCGATAACTACTTTATCAATGTTCGTTTCGTAATAGCACTTTTCTCCCGATTTAGAGGTCAAAATCATTTCCTGATGATGTACAGAACTACTTTCCCTAAATGATTCAAGGATTCGTTTTCGGTCTTCCGCGTTTGGGTTAATGCCAAGTTCGATAGAGGTTTTCCCTACCGCTTCCTGTTTCGTAAAACCAAATTCGCGTTC
>PCUL01000248.1:422-1680 GCA_002771745.1 Bacteroidetes bacterium CG18_big_fil_WC_8_21_14_2_50_41_14 | reverse complement strand
TGGCTTACCAATCCAACATCAATATGCTGCGCGTTTGGGGAGGGGGCGTATATGAAACAGATGACTTCTATGAGTTATGCGATTCGTTGGGGATAATGGTCTGGCAGGATTTTATGTTTGCGGGAACGGTTTATCCGGGAGATACTGCTTTTATTGAGAATGTGACTCAGGAAGTGAAAGAACAAGTTATCAGGTTGCGTAACCATCCGTGTATGGCCCTTTGGTGCGGAAACAACGAAATTGACGAAGCCTGGCATAACTGGGGTTGGCAGAAGTCGCTTGGGTATTCTGTTATGGACTCAACTAAACTTTGGAACGATTATCTGCATCTTTTCGAGGAGATTATTCCACGGGTAGTAAAGGAACACGACCCCCGAACCGACTATGTGCCAAGCTCCCCCGCCAATGGATGGGGAAGGGAAAAGGCCTATCAACAGGGGGATGTGCACTATTGGGGCGTCTGGTGGGGCGACATGCCCTTTGAAGAATACAATGTAAAAATCGGGCGGTTCGTTAGTGAGTATGGCTTTCAGGGTATGCCCGATCCAAAAACCATTGATTCGTTTACTATGCCCGGAGACCGAAACCTGGATTCTGAAGTGATGGCTGCACATCAAAAGCATTCACGGGGCAAAGAACTAATTCGCGAATACATGGAGCGCGACTATAAGGTTCCTGAAGATTTTGAAGACTATATTTACGTAAGTCAACTTTTACAGGCCAGGGGTATTAAAACGGCCATCGAGGCACATCGCCGGGCAAGGCCCTACAACATGGGTACGATGTACTGGCAGTTAAACGACTGTTGGCCGGTAACATCCTGGTCAGGAATTGATTATAACCATCGCTGGAAAGCCATGCAATATGCCGTTAAAATGGCTTACGACCGTTTTTTGGTTTCATTTGTGGAAGACAACGATAGCCTCGCTATCTGGGTGGTTTCCGATTGTTTTATTGATAGAAATACAGAATTGCGGTGGCAGCTTATGACCTTTGATGGAGATACACTAAAAACAGGCTCCACAGGATTTACCTTGCCTGCCGGAAGCGGCGTGGTAGCTGCCCAAATGGCATTAAAGGATTTTGCAATATCCAAAGCCAACAGGCAACAGGTTGTTTTAAAAGCCGGCGTATGGGACAAGAGCGACTTGCTGGTAGATGCCTTGTATTATTTCGGAAAACCAAAAGAGTTGATTTTGCCTGAACATAGCGGGATCCAGCTTTCGGTTGAACCTGTTTCGGATGGATATTTGCTCAC
>PCUL01000248.1:0-368 GCA_002771745.1 Bacteroidetes bacterium CG18_big_fil_WC_8_21_14_2_50_41_14 | reverse complement strand
TAATTTCTTTGATGTGCTGCCGGGAGAATGGGTGCAGGTATCATTTAGCTCTTCCCATCAAGGTCTTGCAAAGGAAGATTTTAGGTTTATGAGTTTGGGTGAATTAGATTGACTACCCAGTTTATTGGATGTTTTAAGATGTCACCAATAATCAATTACAACAGTTTGATTTTAAGTCTTGAGCATTATTCAAAACGTTCACTGTTTTCAGGAACACCGTTTTTAATGCCCTGATGAAAAACTGGATAGAAGCGCTGTTAACAACTGAAAAAAACAGACTGTTTTCCACTACTGTTGCAATATGGCACAATAATTGAGGTTTATATATGAATCAATTTTAATAAACCATCAACTTAATTGAATATTAT
>PCUL01000459.1:1814-7594 GCA_002771745.1 Bacteroidetes bacterium CG18_big_fil_WC_8_21_14_2_50_41_14 | reverse complement strand
GTGAAACTTCTCATATAGCAAAGTGCTGTGTAAACTATTTATACACAGTGCTTTGCTTCATTTTGTTAATAACTTTCTTGCGGATTTAAGGAGATATTGTAACTGGTATTTTTGGATTAATTGTCATTGTTGCATCCGTATTTCTATTCTAAAAAGAATAATGCGTCATGAAAATAAAAACAAAAAGGATTTTGATTGCAAAAAATCACAAGGCAATCAGACAATTGAATATATCGTTAAAGGAAACTTCAGACATGGCAGAAAGGATTTGAATTAAACGAATTAAAAAAAATGGTTGAACATATATAAATGAAAGGTTAAAAATGAAAAAGGCAATATGGCTAATCGTCACACTTTTATCAATTCAATCGTGTTTATCCGAATCTGAAAAAGGAGAAATTTTTCTAACAGAAGCAAGCCCGTCAAAAGGTTTTAATTACCCCTATTTTCTCTATATTCCTGAGGGGGCATCTCTCAAAAAGGAATTGGTGCTTATCGTAGAACCCAATAATTCAGGTTTCGCTGACGATGATTTGAATAAACATATTGAAAAAGCCAAAAGAACTGCAACACTCGATTATTATCCTGGAAACTATGCGGCGCAAAAACTAAAATATCCACTTTTAGTACCGGTTTTTCCTCGTTCTGAAAGCGAATGGAAAATATATACGCATGCCCTGGACAGAGATGTCATGCTACAAAAGGACAACCCGCTCGAACGTATAGACCTTCAATTGCTGGCAATGGTTGAAGACGCAAAAAGCAAACTTGCTGAGTCGGGTTATACCATTCAAGATAAGTTCTTTATAACCGGATTTTCCGCTTCGGGTACTTTTACAAACAGGTTTACATTGATTCATCCTGAAAAAATACAAGCTTCAGCAGCAGGTGGTTTAAATGGTTTGTTGGCTTTGCCCATAGACAGTTTTGGTGTCAAAAATCTAAATTATCCATTAGGTATAAATGATTTCAAGGATTTGTTAAACCAGGAATTTCAAAGAACAGCATTTCTAAATACACCACAATTCTATTTTATGGGAGAGAATGATGAAAATGATGCCATTCCGTATGATGATGCTTTTGACCAGGATGAAAGAGAATTGATTTACGAATTTTTGGGTGAAGAAATGCTAACCAAAAGATGGAAAACGTGTGCTGATATTTATAAAAATAAAGGGGTAAATGCTTCAATTAAAACATATACAAATACTGGTCATGAGCATCCTGAAAGCGTAAAACAAGAAATAGTTGAATTCTTCAAAAAGAGTTTGAATACAGACCATGAAATTATGGTTAATGTACCTGAATCTCAACTCTATGTTAGAACTCGCGGAAATGCAGGAAAACCATTAATTATTAATTTGCACGGCGGCCCGGGCGGATATTCAGGTATCGATATCAAACTGATGGGGCCAGGGTTGGAAGATAAATTCCTGATTGCGTATTTGGATCAGCGCGGATGCGGAAAATCTTTGGAATGCAAAAATAATGACTTGCTTACAGTAGAGCAGTATGTTGAAGATTTGGATATTGTAATTGATTCCTTGCGTAAAAAATACGATAAAGAAAAAGTCCATATCATGGGAACTTCATGGGGTGGAATGTATGGTTTTTTATACCTATTAACAGACCAAACTAAAGTGCTTTCTTATGCTTGCATTGATGGAAAAGTTAACAGCAATTATCAAAATCATTCACTCATCGATTTTGAAACTAATAGAGCAAATGAAATACTTCAAACCGACATTCCTGAAGAACAAAAAGCTGAGTTGGAGCATATCGTAACAGAATTGGAACGGATTAAAAACAGTAATTTTGCACAATTTCATACCGATGTAAACTGGATGAAACATGAGGTTCCAGAGAAACTTGGATTTAACGCATATTTCGCAGATACATCTAAGATTATTTCATTTAAAGATGTTGTGCAGGATACCGCCTTAATGAGATTGATGAAATATTCAAAGGAGGAATATGCGGAGGTTGGAGAAAAAGCAGAAATCGTAAATACCGCTTTTAGAAACACTCTTTCATACAACAATATCAATATTGAATCTGAATTGAAGCAGATAAAGATACCCACAATTGTTATTCAGGGCGAACAAGATTATGTCGTTGGTACAGGACACGCGGAATTAATTTATAATGCATTAACCAATTTATCCAAGGACAAAAAAGAACTACACATTATTCCCGATGTTGGACATTGCCCTGCTATTGAGAGTCCCCAGCTATTGTCCGATATCTTAGTTGTTTTTTTTGAAAAGGAAAGTTTGAAAAATTAATAAATAAAAATACGAAACGCTAAATAAATAGGAATCTGAGCGGCGCGCAGCGCCCAGCGATGAGTCCATGTTGAACTACATCCGCCGGGTTTTGGACTATGTACTTAACGAAGGTTTTTGTTTTTTTGTAGCAGGTTCGTCATTTCACGTTCTTTGACGTATTGCAGGTTTTTTGTGTTTGAGAAACCCTTTTGCCGGGCAGGTCAAGGATCGCCGATCAATTCTTTGGCTATTTTGCCCACAAGCGGACATAACATCCCCGATACCTTTAAAAAGCAAGGTTTTGGGAATTGGTTTAGGAAATGTTATGGTGGCTCCGAAGGGGGAGAAGCCAGGCAGGTGACCTGATACGGGGCAGATCTCCCACCACTACCATGTGCCCTTTTTTGCATGCCGGGCACAGGGAAACATCAAAACCAGTGAGTTGTTCAAATCGTTCGCGTTTTGATTTCGGTGGTTGCCGTTTTTTTAATATCGCCTCAATGTCCGGTTTTTCTTCTTCCTTAAACTATAAGTTTAGGTTTCGTTTTACCGTTGGGTTATAAATGCCATAACGGCGTATTTTCACAAAGTGCCTTGGCAAGACATGCATGCTGAAGTGCCTCAAAAACTCCACCCCATCAGGGGTGACTGGTTTTTTAACCGCCCTGTCGCGGTAATCTTTGGCAACAAAAGTTACTTTGTCCGCATCAATGTTTATTATACGCTGGTTTGTAATGGCCACCCGATGGGTGGGTGTATTGGCCCAGGTATTTGATCACATGGTCGGTGCCAGCCATTGAGGGCTCGCAATGAACCACCCACTTTGTATGGTATGCCTTTTGAACCAAATGATTGAACCCTTCAAGGACATTTTGTTTTCGCAGGTTACGTTTGAGGCTGTCCAGAAACCGACCTTTGAAAGCATCACTCAACTGATGTATCGGGTAAAGGTAATGTCCGGATGGCCCGATGTTTTTCCATTCTCCATTTAAAGTGTATCCGGCAGCAGGCACAATACAGTGGATGTGGGGATGTAGCGAAAGATTTTGCCCCCATGTGTGCAGTACACACACAGCGCCACTTTCGACCCCATAATGCGTGTACCCAAACGATCGCAGGGTATCGCGCACAGATGTAAAGAGCAAATCATAATACATCCGGGAATCAAACAGGCACACGTTGTTAAGGTGGTGCGGAAGTGTAAAGACAAGGTGATAATGTTTGACAGGCAAAGTGCTTTGTATCAGATCATCAATCCAGAGTGCTTGTTTGGCTGACTGGCACTTAGGGCAGTGCCGGTCACCACAACTGTTGTAACTATAACGTATGGTTCCACAGTCCTGATACTGCTCTTTGTGTCCACCCAGAGCCTCCGTGCGGCAATCAGCTATCTTGCGCAACACTTTTAGTTGTAATGCAGAAAGCCTTTTGTCGGCAATCAGTTCAGCACCAAATGCTTTCACTATATGGGCCAGCTCAAACCTAGTCCTCATCTTTGAGGAAATTATAGAGTGTATCCAATGGGCTGTGAGGATTTACCAGCGGGCATTGGGCGATATGCAGATAAAGCATTGTGGTGGTGAAATCGGCATGACCCAGCAAATCTTTCAGGGTAACAATATTAAGGCCTTGTTCGAGCAAATGTGTAGCATAGCTGTGGCGTAGCGAATGAAGGCTAACATCCTTGCGGATAGATGTTTTTTTTAGGTTTTCGCGCATCACCCAGCTTAATCCCTTTACGCTGTACCTGCCATCAGGCTTTTTTCCGTTAAATAGCCAGATGTGTGGGTTTTCCGCACCAAGGTATTTTTTCAGACTCACGGCCATGCTATGGGTCAGGGGAACGACACGGTCTTTTTTTGTATTTGCTTTGCCGGATGTGGATAGTCATGCACTCGAAATCGATATCTGAAATTTTCAGGTTAACAGCCTCCCTTCCGCTTAAACCAGCCGAGTATATAAGCGTTAACACAATACGTTGTTTTAAAAGGGCCGGCGCTGCAAAAAGCTCTTTAAGCTCGCTGTAGTTCAAAATAACCGGCAGTTTGGCTTCTTTCTTCAACGAGGGCAAAGCGATAGCTTGCTTGTTCATGCCCAGCAGTCGGTAGTAGTAACGCAGTCCGTAAACCATGTGTTTAAAACTGCTGCGCGAGGGTGATTTAGGGTCGAGGGCAAGAGCTACCAGGTACTCGTTGATTTCATCTTCGTTTAATTGCTCGGGAAGGGTTCTAAAATGAATGACAAACAAGGCGATTCGCCTGATGTAATTGTTTAAGGTACTGTTACTCTGTCCACGAAGAGCAATCTGTTGCTCAAGCTTGCGAACACGGTTTTCAAATTCAGGCACAAGAATAATGGCCTGCTCAACCAAGGTAATGGAATTCTTTTTTCGCATATCAATAGTGTTTTTAATGAATAAAAAACATAGGGCAAGAAGTGCTATATTTGAACGACATAACATTAAATAAACGGCTTGGTAACTTGATAGGTTGGTGCTTCTAAATGCCCTACGTTTCTTATTGCCATCCGTTGCCAACCATACTAAAAGAAATGAATCAATAAAAATAAAGTTCCCAATTTGCGAATTTATTTTATATTTGCATCAGAATAGAAACCAATGGAGAGCATATTTGCAAAGAGTACACTGCGAGAATTTTGGAAATCACGTCCTGATTCAGAACAATATTTGAAAACATGGTTCGACACTACAATGAATCCCACTTGGAAAACGCCAAATGATGTCAAACAGACTTATGCAAATGCTAGTATTCTCAAGGATAACAGAATTGTTTTCAACATCAAAGGAAATGCATACAGACTGGTGACAAAATTTAACTTCGAGAAACAGTGGGTTTTTATTCGATTTATTGGAACTCATTCAGAATATGATAAAATAAATGCTAACACGATCTAATTATACTGATATGAATATTAAACTTATAAAAACAGAATCTGATTATCAACAAGCTTTGAAAAGACTGGAGGCCATTTTCGATGCAGCAATTGGAACCCCAGACAGTGACGAGGCTGATGTTCTTGGACTAATGATTGACGACTATGAAAAGAAACATTATCCAATTGAATTACCGGATCCAATCGAAGCCATAAAAATTAGGATGGAAGAAATGCAGCTAAAACAGATTGATTTAATAAATGAAATTGGCGGGAAAAGCAGAGTCTCAGAAATTCTGAACCGTAAACGAAAGCTGACTGTTGACATGATTCGCAAATTGACAGCAAAATTGAATCTTTCTCCTGGACTTCTAATCAATGATTATCAATTGACAAGATAGTAAGTACGGTAGGCAGGCCGAAGGCATGAAATATAAATCGCTGTAGACAGAAAGATTTGTCTTCTGAAGTCCGCCACAAAGCATAGTGTGCCAAGAATCAACCACGGCAATAAAATGGTTGAATGCTGTAAATAAGATGATAGTAGGTCTATCAGAGTCGTTGTATAGGCAAGGGCTAAACCACCTAAAGGTGCTGCGGTAAAGAGTCGCGGTGCTGAGC
>PCUL01000459.1:507-1770 GCA_002771745.1 Bacteroidetes bacterium CG18_big_fil_WC_8_21_14_2_50_41_14 | reverse complement strand
GACTTTGGGGTTGCCCCATGGGGCAACCCCAAAGTCCTTGAATCATGCATCGCTATTTTCCGAAAATCCTACATTCTTATTTTCCGAAATCACTACATTCTTAATTGCCGATTTTGATACATTGTTATTTTCCGGTTACATTTGATAGTAATAAAATTGACAGACATTGGCTTTATTATCAAAATAACCGTATTTTTGACATTTTGAATTTTAATTGTCAAATATGAAACCATACGATAGAAATATACCATACAATGATTTACCTGAAATACCTCCACCAGATGAAAAGGTTATTACAATAGAAATACTTCAAGCACTAAATAGAGCCAATAAAGCATTAGCGGAGTTAAAAGGATTGGCAAGGAAATTGCCAAATCAAGCAATGTTAGTTAATACGATTGCATTAAGAGAGGCAAAAGCAAGTACCGCAATTGAGAACATATTTACAACTGATGATGAACTTTATAAATCTTTGATATATGCAGAGACAGATTTAAGTTTAAATGCAAAAGAGGTTTTTCGTTATCGTCAAGCGCTTTGGACTGGATTTCAAAAAATTAAAGATTTTGGAGAATTTAATATTGACTTGATTATTGAGATTTATCAACAAATTAAACAAGTAAATGATGGGATTCGTCCATCACAAACAGAGACAGTCATAAAAAAGGGAGGGAGTGGATTATTGGGAGGGTCTGTAATTTATACACCTCCGAGGGGGACAGCCATAATAGAACAAAAACTTGAGAATCTATTTAACTATTTAAACGATGATGATACATATTCTTACGACCCACTTATAAAATTAGCCGTTTCTCATTATCAGTTTGAAGCAATTCATCCTTTCAGAGATGGTAATGGCAGAACAGGTAGGATTCTAAGTATATTATTATTGATTCAAAAGAATTTACTTGAAATGCCAATACTATATTTGAGCGCTTTCATTATTAGAGAAAAAGATAATTATTATGAATTCCTAAATAAGGTAACAACTCAAAGAAACTGGAAGGAATGGATAATTTATATATTAAGGGCAGTCGAGGAAACTTCTATTTTTACAACAAACAAGATTGAAGAAATTGATAGGCTTTTTACAAATACTTGGCAATTAGTGAATGAAAAGCAGCCTTTAATAAGAAAAGAATTAATTGAGAAAATATTTGAGCAACCATATACAAGTCCTAAAAAAATTATTGATTCAAATATTAAGAGTCTTAATACTGCAAAAAAATATCTGATTCAACTTCAAGAATTAGGAATACTTGT
>PCUL01000459.1:0-447 GCA_002771745.1 Bacteroidetes bacterium CG18_big_fil_WC_8_21_14_2_50_41_14 | reverse complement strand
TTTTTCAAATTTATAATATTTTTCTTAATGCACAAGTCATCAAGCAAAGTTATTCTAAAATTTCGAGGAGGTCTTACAGCAAGCTCAACGAGAAATTTTGGAAATAACTTTGCCTGGGTGTTCATAGAATAAGGGTTAAGCGGCTGATATATAAGCATATTCAGGTGTTTTATCATCCAATGACGAATGTCCTCTTCTGTAGTTATAGTAACCGATAAATTCCTCACAGGCTTGCCAAACATCGTGTCCGGTTTTGAGTTTAAGCAAGTAAAGCTTATCGTATTTAATCGTACGCCAAAATCGTTCAATATACACATTGACAATGGCCCTGCCTTTTCCGTCCATTGATATTTTCACCGTTTCAAGGCTTTTTACATAATTCACATATTCATCCGATGTAAACTGACTGCCTTGGTCTGAGTTGATAATTTCAGGTTTGCCATGTTG
>PCUL01000109.1:1490-2375 GCA_002771745.1 Bacteroidetes bacterium CG18_big_fil_WC_8_21_14_2_50_41_14 | reverse complement strand
TATTCTGATGATGGCATGAATTGTAATCCCCAAAAGGACAAAACCAAAGATGATGAGACTGGCAACATTTAGATAGTAATTTCGATTGGCGCCTATAATATAATGATCGGATAAGATGGTCGCGTTGAAAAAACCAAGTTTGTTACGCTTTTCAGCTGTTTCAAATTTATACAATGTAGCCATCAACAGCGAATTCTGCGAATGGCATTCAACACATCGCCTGACGGCTTTTTCTTTTACCTGTACCTTGTGTGCAATCAGCATCTCCTTATCTATTTCGGTATGGCACTCAATACAGCGGACCTTGCTAAAGTGCAAGGCCTGATTGGGAAGCCAATCATGAGTTACCAGGACATTGGGGTTAGTCAGATCCGAAATCAACTGGTATTTGTCTAAGTTGGCATGGCAACTCAGGCAGATATTGTTGTCGTAAACAATTACATCGTTGATGTTGTCGTTATTCCTCGCGTTTATCTTATAAGAGTGTGGGTTATGACACATCCAACAGGTAAATTCATCGCTGTGTTTGGTTGAATGTACACTCGCCTGGAATTCTTCTTCTATTCTCTCAAATTGATATTGTGCGTAGGTGTCGTCACCGCCATGGCAATCCATGCAGTTGAACTTTTGTTCCATACGAAGCTCGCCATTGTGCGGAAAATTTTCGTAATCAGAAGAATGGCAATCAGTGCACATAAAACTTTTGTGATTGCTTTGGTAAAAATCGATTGAATCCATCACAAAATAGGGGTTCATCCGATCTTTAACTACCTTACCTGATGCTTCATTGAAATAGTGGTAAGTTTTCTGACCATGACACTTAAAACACTGATGGTTAAATTCAGCATTTTCAAAAACAACGGTGTCTTCAGCATAGGATGCAGA
>PCUL01000109.1:365-1453 GCA_002771745.1 Bacteroidetes bacterium CG18_big_fil_WC_8_21_14_2_50_41_14 | reverse complement strand
ATACAATCATCCAAAATGAAATGACACCGATTACAATTGATTTTGCTACAAATCTGTTCATAGCTGATGGTTGATTAATATTCCCCGACAGATGCTTGTGAGTATCTGGCGGGGAATGGTGTTTTCAAGAAATAAAAGCTTAATCTTGAATTCCCAAAACCAGAATTGCTAGAAACCCCAGAGTCGTGTGATGGTGAATCCAATCATGAAATCTCCATTTAGGAAATTGTTCGAGTTGCGCATGTACATGTCCTGAGGTATGATCCCGCTGGCAGTGGAAATATAGACCTGAAAATCATGGGTTCCGGTAGAAGCTTGATATCCAATGGCAAAGTTCGGTAAGGAAGGATGTTTAAATCCTCTGTTTTCCGAAATACTTTTTATTCTCAATGGAACATCATACTGGAAAATTATGGAGGATTGTGGGGAGAATTTAATTCTACCCGAAATACCTACACCTACCGCATCATGATCGTAAGAGGTGTCAACCAGGTTGTAATGCGAAAAACTGGTGTTTACCTGAAGAGATAACCAATCGTTGAATTTTTTTCCAACGATCAATTGCCCAAAATAGGATAATCTGTGGGTTGATTTATAGTCCAGGCCAAATACCTCTTTGTTCCTGCCATCGATGGCCATGTTGCCATACAAGGTAATGGAGACTGGCATGCTGTTAGAACGTGTTTGTTCGAGCACAGTATATTTTACCTGGAAGTCGCTGTACATGCTATTCTTGGTAATACCGTATCCAATCATCAGGTTGTTGATCAGGGTATAGTTAAATCCAATGCGGATATTGGCACCCGGGGCATAAATTCCATACAAATCCTTAATGCCGTTGGCATTAAAGTTCCCAAACCGATGTTGAATAAGCATTTCAAGTGTTTTGGCCGCAGGTATTACTGAAGTTTGGTTGTCGATTAATATTCCGCTTTCAAAAGGTGAGCGAACGGGTTTGTCTTCAACAACGGTTTCTTCTTGTGCCACCAGTGATCCTCCCATAAGCAGGAACATCAACAGGCCTATTGTCGTGTTTTTAATGAGTGTATTCATCGTTCAGTTTTTTAATTGTTTAATGCTCCTTGTTC
>PCUL01000109.1:0-313 GCA_002771745.1 Bacteroidetes bacterium CG18_big_fil_WC_8_21_14_2_50_41_14 | reverse complement strand
TGTTTAGCCGTATTTGTTGGATTTGGCCAGGTGTAAATCTCACTGTCGGCAGGAACTGCCAGGTTCACTAAGCTCAAAGTTTGGATGCTGTTGTATGCGTTGTCAGCTCTCAAATCCGGATCTTGGCTACCCCCATGGCATGCGACACATTTTGCTGCGAAAATAGGGATTATTTCAGCTGAAAAACTAAGGGTGTCACCTGGATCTGGTGGTGGCTCCGGAGCTGGTTTCACTTCAAAATCATACTGGCAGGAAGCAAAGAAAAGAGTAGCCACCAACAGAACGAATAACGAGGAATTGTAGTAACGTTTCA
>PCUL01000315.1:5080-10997 GCA_002771745.1 Bacteroidetes bacterium CG18_big_fil_WC_8_21_14_2_50_41_14 | reverse complement strand
GTAGCGCGCGTCGTTCGGGACGACGAGGCCGGAAGTTCGAGTCTTCTTACCCCGACTTTTAAAGGGTTTAATCTGGTGAATATCAGGTTAAACCTTTTTTCATTGTTCCCTCTACACATAGCTTACAACTACACTTTCCTCTCAAAACCTTTTCTATCTTTGTTTTGTGTCAAAATGAGAGCAAATCAGAGATCAAAATGCAGTACATTTCTTAACCTTTCAGTTGATTGGCTGAGCGGATATTTTTACCATGGGTTAGTATATCGTCAATGCCCCTGAAAGCAGAAGGGAATGGTTGATGATGATATTGAATATCATGCAAAATCTAATTAAAGAAACAAGGAAAATCATTTTTAGACTAATGAATATCAAGTAGTTGTATTGAGTATGAATACAAAATTCATGTTTGAAATTTATTACTCTTTTATAATCATTCTTCTGGATATTCTATTCATTTCAACTATATATTTCAAAGCTCTACTCTTGAGAAATGCGGAAATACACGATAATATTTTTTGAAAGACTCAAAAGGATCAACACCCATATCTGTTAGTGGCAGTTCAAAACCAAGAAGTTCTTTTGCATCATTCTTTGATTCCATTATTAGCCTTTCAAGAGTTGAAAGAGCTGGAAGATCAAGTAATAAGGGATCATTAGGGCTACTTTTATAGATCCAATCATCAATATATTTTTGTAAACTCTCGTCATTCTTGGCACATATTATTAATGTAGCAGTAACCATCGGTTGGCCATCAGCATAATGTGTAGCGAGTAACCATATAACGTTACGATCAGGACAAGATAAGATTTCCTTATCAACAGCAAGACTGAGTGACTTAAGAACACTCCGTCCAAAATTTTTGAAAGTCATTTCATTAGGCTTCATCCCGCTAGGAAACAAATTACCTAATCTTTTCTTGAATTGTTCCAAACGCCATTCTTGTATATTCTTTTTATTTCCATTTTGACTATTCATATCTCCCAACTCAACAGATATTTCCTCATTATCAGGCTTACCTAGTGATGATGGATTTGCGTTAAGAGTAATACGCAAAATACTATTAATAGGAACCTCAGAAATAGTTCTTGTGAATCTCTCAATCTGCTCAGTAATACTTCCTGGATCTGTATAGTCGAACCAAATGACTATCTGTTTTTTAAACTCAGTAATATCAATATAATTTTCAAGTGTATCATATACACATTCTATACATTCCACTGGTCGGTTGAAATACTGCCGTAAATGGACGTTTTTATCCATATCTACACAAACCATATCATCAATACCAAGTCGTGCGTGTATTAATCGAAAATCTTCAAGATAAGGTCCTCCAAGACCCAAATATTGATAGGATTCAATGTTTAGAATCGGTGCAAGCCTACCTAGAATGGAAAGAAAAAGCTCTCTATCAACAGCTTTATTGGGACGCAGTTTATATGGTAGTGATGATGCTTTACTCATTTTCTAACCTTCCCCTTTTTGAATTTTAGATAAAATCAATTCAAAGCATCTCTCACCTACGATTCCAGGCTTTTCATCGAAAGAATCAAAGAAAGATTTAGAAACTAATCTAATTTCTTCATTCGGGCGAGAATAAATAATCTTACGTGATGATGGGCTTTTCGTTTGTGGAAAAGGAATCTTCTTTTGTTTTTGAGGATTATACTCAATTACTCCTTTTGATTGAGTTGCACCCGCTAATTGTGAGATTCTTAGAATGGCGCTTCTTAAAGGCATTGGTGTGGACTTTTCCCAGTATTGAGTTTGATCGGACCTAGGATGATTCTTCCATGCATTTGTATAACTTATCCAGATTCTCATGCCTTCTTTCATTTTTACAAGTGCCTGTAGCCATATATCAGAAGAAGTATCTAGTGCCCGTTTTGTGGTTGTAACAGGTAATTTATTTGCATATATAGATCTGAATTCGACAATGCCAGTTATAATCGAAAACTGGTAATGGTAAAGAGGTATTCCATCTCCCCAGCCAGTGAGTCTACTTTTATCCCCAACTATCACAGCTCTATCATTACAAAATACTGTCCATCCTGCAGATGCAGAAGATCTATCCCGCTCGAATTCTGGAGAATCCTCATCATCAGTTATCCCTCGACCAGTATTAAGTCCTACAGTAATAGATACAATAACATTGTCTATGGTTTTCTCAAATACATAAGGGAGAGGTCCATCTTTTTCATCAGAGACAAGAACCTCCACGAGTACTGGTTCAACAGGAGCAGTATTTACGGAAATACTCAGCCCTTTTTGTAGAAACATGGTAAAATGCTCAGAAATTGATGTTTTAAGCTCATTAATAAACGCCTCATTTCCAAAGTGTTTTGCAACGCCAGGAAAAAGGCTTTCAATATGTATTTGGGTGCCAGGCGTTTTAAGATTGTCTTCCTGTTTTGTATTAATAATTGGTAACGGTTCCCAGTCTTTATTGTCAAGCCATGCTGAAGAAATAGGGACCTCATAAGCATCCTCATTACAAAGCGTTTTTACTATTGCATCTCTTCCCATTTTGAAGATTGCTCGTTTCATGCCGACACCATACATCCCAATTGTCTCATTGTCCATGTCTCGATCATCATCAGTCTCCCGACCCATTTTAAAAGCGTAAGCTTTAGCTATGGACCTTGGAATACCGCCACAATTGTCTTCAATTGAGAATGAATTACTACTCAAAGAAATGTTCACAAAAAACTTTGAATAATCGACCTTGACTCCGTTTGCAGTCCTTAGTGCACCATCCAAACAATTGTCCACAAGATCAAGAATAGCATCTGATAAAGAAATGTCCCTGGTTAGCATAGAAACAAAAAACTGTTTTGTAGGAGCAGCTTGTGCGTAATCCATATTATTCATAATTTACCTCCCAATAATTTTTCCCCAAATTAGTTCAAGTAATAAAAACAGGTCATTGTTGTTCGGACGTTACTCAATTTGGGCTATAAATTTTCAACATGATTAATAATACTTTTGCCTATTACTTCTCCCAAAATTACGGGTACAGCATTTCCAATTAACTTTCCAATAGTTCTTTTACCAATCTCTTTACCAGGTTTAACAAATTTATATTTACGAGGAAAGCTTTGAAGAATTGCACCCTCTCTTAACGATATTGCCCTATTTTGATCAGGATGGCCGAACCTTCCGTTACCAAATCCAAAGTATTGTGTTGTGATTGTTGGTGAGGTTTCATCCCATGACATCCTCCCATAAACACTTCTGTATGTATTACCTGTTTTCTTTTTATGACATGAGGCGATTAACGCATCGTCCCAGTCTTTCCAACTACCACCCGGTTTAGAAGCTTGGATTCTATTCAAATTGATGTCTGAAAGAGACGAAGCTTGATGAAGAGGATCTTTTGAATCTATTTCTCCTGCTAGCAGGGGTGGTAATTTTCCAATTGCTTGTCTAACGGTTTTCTTGCTTAATTTTAATTCTTCCGGACTCAATAACCTTATTTCACCAAGTTTGGAAGCTAATAATACTAATCTGTTGCGGTGTTGAGGTAAACCATATTCTTCTGAATTGACGACTCGGTAATAAACGTAGTAGTCGTTATTTTTCAAAGTATCAACAAATTTTGTAAAAATATTTTGTCGAACCAGTCCAGGTACATTTTCCATAGTTACCAAATCTGGTTCTGATTCCTTAACTAGTCTCGAAAATTGATCTAATAATTTCCATCTGGAATCTTTTGGATCTGCTTTTTGATTATACGTGGAAAAAGTTTGACAAGGAGCACAACCAGCTAATAATTTATATTCTCCTCCCTTAAAATAATCATTAATAGTATCCTTTTTAAGGTTTTCTACTGATTCAAGTAAAAAATCGGCATTGTTGTTTTTAGTATATGGGTATTCGCAAGCAGGATCGTTATCAATACCCAGCTTCACAACGATACCCGCCTTTTCAAAACCATGCGTTAGGCCACCAGCCCCACAAAATAAATCTATTGCATTTATTTTCAAATTATAAATTCTTTTTAATTTAGATATTAATAAACAGGGATTCAAAATTGAAAACCACGTTTCAAATGTATAACAATTTGATAAGAATTAAAATCATATTTGCATTCTGTTTTAAACAACCTATGATTGAAATAATTATGGTGGGTGACAAAAACATTTCGCTGAATAAAATAAGGAATAACAATCAAACGATATTTGACTAAAAAAAAAACGCCAATATAGCCCTTTGTATAGTTTGAAGAGCTATGTTCATTATCTTTATTTTATGTCAGAAAACAATTTATCGGATATTGTCAGAGATTTTATTAAGCACGCATTAAAACCATATTAAAAGATACAAGTGAGTTTCACAAATTGTATTGCCAACGGGGCTGAGGATATTTGATAACAATAAACATTTAAATTAATTAACACTTTCTGTTAATTATAATTTTTATTTCTCAATAATGAATATTACCTTTGCAGACAAGAAACTTAAAAACTGGGCCAATGATAATAAATTGGCAGTCAGAAAAATGGGGGCTAAAAGAGCTGGTCTTTTTCAACAACGTCTGCAAGATATGACTGATTCGATCAGTTTTGCCGATTTAGAACACCTACCTGGAGGGTCCATCAATTAAAGGGAAATAGAACAGGTCAATGGGCATGTAACTTAGATCATCCATATCGATTAATATTTGAGCCTATACAGTCTGATAATGAACGCGAACTGGTACTTGCTAATATAAGGAGCTTAGAAATTGTCGAAATAGTAGATTATCACTAAAAAAGGAAGAAGAAATTATGGCTACATTGAATGAATATTATCCTGAAGTGGTTTTACATCCGAGTTCAACTCTAAACGAAAAACTCAGGGAAATGAAAATGAGCCGAAAGGAATTCGCTTTGCGTACTGGTAAACCGGAAAAAACAATTATTGCTATTTTAAAAGGTGAAAGTTCTTTAACACCTGAAATGGCCGTATTATTTGAAAACATCACTAAAATACCAGCTCATTTTTGGATAAATAAACAAGCCAGATACAACGAATATAAAGCCAGGTTAAACAGGAAAAAGGATGTAGAACAAGCTGCTGAATGGACTAAAAAATTTCCCTATAATGAAATGGCCAAGCAAAATTGGGTTCCAAAAACACTCAATATTGAGGAAAGGACCATTCATTTGTTTGACTATTTTGCCGTATCTACTCACGAAGGTTGGCAAAAGCTTTATATGGAAAGTGAATTAAAAGTTGCAGCTTATGCATCTCTAAAGCACACCTCAGATCCCTATGCAATATCTGCTTGGTTGAGAAAAGGAGAATTGCAGGCTGACCAAATTAGTATTCCAAATTTCAACCTAAAGGTTTTTAAAGAGAATCTTCAGGCCATAAAAGAAATAATGGTGAACCAATCTTCCGGTTTCTTTACACAATTACAAAATTTATGCTATCAGGCAGGAGTAAAGGTGTTTTACACCCCCAAGCTACCAAAGGTACCGATTAATGGTTCCACACGTTGGATAAAGGACACTCCTGTTATTCAGCTCACCGCTCGGTATAAGCAAAATGATCGTTTTTGGTTTACATTTTTTCATGAGGCCGGGCATATTATATTGCATGGTAAAAAGTACATTTCTCTTGAGAACATTGATTTTTCCGAAGCAGATCCAGAAAAGGAAAAACAAGCACACGAGTTTGCTGAAGAATTAATTTTTTCGAAAGAACAAGAAAAGGAAGTTTTAGCAAAAGACAAATTAGTCTTTAATGATATTATCATGTTCTCTAAAAAATTCAATACTCATCCAGCAATTATAATTGGAAGGCTACAACATTTGGGGAAGATACCTTATAGTGTTGGCAGAGAATATATCGTACCAATAAATCTTTCTGTAGTAGAACAAAGCTAACTCATCGCTTCACTAAGCATAGTTACATGCCATCCGGCAATTGATA
>PCUL01000315.1:693-5059 GCA_002771745.1 Bacteroidetes bacterium CG18_big_fil_WC_8_21_14_2_50_41_14 | reverse complement strand
GGGGAATCTCCCCGGAGTCAAGTTGTAAATACCATTGTAGTGATTTGAATTGCGTTGATACCGATTGATTTATCCGGTATTCACAACCTTATTTTAATGATTTTGCAGCATTACAGTAATCCTGAAATATCTATATCCAGTTCAATCTGTGCATTTGCAGAAACGGAAATGGAGTTGAGCAACAAACCCGGTGTAGCACTGGTTGCATTGAACATTCCGGTAAATGTGGTGCTGTCGCCAAGTGTTTTGGCAAACGATGCAACATGGATTTCGTACTCTCCGGCTTCCAAAAAGCTGAGGTTGTAAGTTCCATCGGCATTCACTTTTGCGCTGGTTACAGCTTTGGCAAACAATATATTACTTGCTCCCTGTCCCTGGCCTTCTGATAAAACATTAAACTCACCTTTTTGATAAATAAACACATAACTATCATTTTCCGTAGTGAATAACATGTTCACACTTCCTGAAATCTTACCGGAATTTTCTTCTGAAACCACCCGCAGTGTACTTTCCATTTCGGTCGGGGTTACAAATGTGTATCCACTTCCGGTGGAGGTGTCGTTTTCCCTGACAACAGCCTTACGTATGTCGAAATCGACCACCAGCGAAGTTTCTGAGTTGGCTTCCACCTCAAATGGATTTGAAACGGTTATTTCAGTCTGTATCTCTCCTGAAACTGAAAGATCGTGTTTTTCTGTATCAGATGTTAAAATGTAACATCCCGGCGAAACTCCCGAAGCATCCGATTCATAATCAAGAACCAGCGAAATGGCGGAGTATGATTTAGCGCTCACTTCTTCGTTTAAAATTAACTTAGTTTCTCCATTTTGGTATGCCGAAATTTCAATGGTTTGTTTTGCAAATCCTTCTACCGGTTTTCCATCAATCTTTACATCAGCGATGGTTATAAAAGTTCCCTCGATATTCGCATCATCTGAGGGGGCATCGGTCATTTTTACTAAAATCTGCCCTTTTCCATCTATTGTTTCATCGACTTTTGATGAACATTGAACTAACATCATTGCGAATGCAATTACTGATGTTACTATTAAAATTCTACTTCTCATGACGTTTTTGTTTTGATGATTATTAAATGACTTGATCAGATTAATTATTTAACTGCCAGTATTGCGTATTTCGAAATTTTCCAGAATTCTTCCGGGTCTTCAATTTGCAGATAGGCAATCATATCATCCTCAAAAATAAAACTGTACGAACTATCTGGATGTTCAGAAATAAACTCGGCCTTTTTGGTAAAAATCGGCACCGTACGTACACTTCTTTGATCGAGTTCGGTAAAATAACTGTCGTTCAAATTATCGGGAACACTGTTACTCTTTCCCAGACCAAGAATTCCGCCTTCACTGGCAACTACACCATGTTCTTTCAATTCTTTTAATGTCCCTGAAGCAAAGAAAACCTTGTTCAGTTCATTGTCTTTGGCCTCAATAATTTGCGATTTTTCAACAATGGAATCTGTTTTTAAGGCAATGTCGCTGTGTAATTGCACCATTTGAATGTCCAGTTCGTTGATTTTATAGTCGCGTTCTTCAAGCTGTGCCTGTAACAGTTGGATACTGTTGTTTTGATCCTCAATATTTTTATTGAGTTGGGCGATTTTATTTTTGAATGAATTGATTTCAACGCCAGAAGATTTTAGTCTTTTGTCGAGTTCATCAATTTTTTTGCTGCTTTCTTCCAGCATCTCATTCATCATTTTTATGTCGGCAACCAGCAATTCTTTCTGGTTTTTGTCACCCTCGCCCCGCGACAAAACCAATTGTCCGCGTTTGTCTCTAACGAATGTCAGGTTTTGCTCAATCTCATCGAAGGTACTTACCATTTCGTTTACCAGCGAATCTCTTTCTTCAATGGTCATGTTCAGGTTGGTGTTTTGAGCGTTGAGTTGCTCAATTTCGACTGATTTGTTGGAAATAATTATACCGGATAGTATTACAACTACCAGAAACATCATAACACTAATTCCTATTATTACAGATTTTTTTTCTGTTTTCATAACATTTGTCCTCCTAAAGTTAAGGTTTATACTTTTTTACTTTAAAAAATTTAATTCATTTAGGGCATACCAAACGATGTGCCAATTGAATGAATATGATTCAATGATTTGATATTCAGTACTTATAGTTCTTGTTAACACCAAAACTCCTATCAAATTGATAGGAGTTTATCAATTTGATAGGAGTTTTATTAAAGGACTGATGTCAGAAAAGAATCAGTTAACTTCTTTTAGCATCCGGTAAATGGTTGCCACGCCAATATCCAGTTTTTTGGCAACCAGGTTGGTGTTGTTGTTATATTTTTCGAGGTATTTTTTTACAATGCGGATGTTGTATTCGCGCATGCTCATTTCTTTAGTTGTATTTTCAGAGAAAAGGACTTCGTTGCCAAGGATGATATTTTCTGCGCCGATTTCATCATGATCGGAGAGCGTTATGGCCAGTTCGATTACTGATTTCAGTTCCCTGATATTTCCCGGGAAAGGATAGGAAAGCAATTTATCAGCCGCTGTGGCAGACAGCGTTTTTAAAGCAAGGTTGTTTTCGTTGCAGAATTCTTTGATAAAATGTTTTGAAAGAATAACAATGTCGTTGCCCCGTTCGCGCAGTGGCGGCAGTTCGATGGGCAATCCAAAAAGCCGGTAATAAAGATCTTGTCTGAAAGTGCCTTTTACAACGGCTTCCTGAAAGTTTTGGTTGGTGGCCACGATGATGCGGCAGTCGGTTTTGACGGGTTTGTTGCTGCCAATCCGAACAAATTCTTTCTCCTGTAATACACGCAGCAGCTTTGCCTGGAGCGAAATATCCATTTCTGCAATTTCGTCGAGGAAGAGTGTTCCACCGTTGGCTTCTTCAAATTTTCCGATGCGACGGAAGGTTGCTCCTGTAAAAGCTCCTTTTTCGTGCCCAAAAAGTTCGCTTTCGGTTAAATCTTTTGGAATGGCGGCCATATTCACCGCGATAAACGGTTTCGCCGCCCGTGCCGAATTGTAGTGAATAGCTTTGGCTACCAACTCCTTTCCGGTCCCGGTTTCACCGGTAATGGTGACCGAAATATTGGTTCGTGTGGCTTTTTCAATCAGGCCGAAAATTTTTTGTGTGGCCGGGTTGTTTCCAACAATGGTATTCTGGTAACTGTATTTCTTTTTAACCTCGCTGCGCAGCGAAACAATTTCCCGTTTCAGGCTAACACCGTTACGGATATTTTGTACCGTATTTAAAAGCCGTTCGCGAATATCGTTCGATTTGACAATATAATCGTAAGCGCCATATTTCAGCAATTCAACAACGACTTCAATTTCGTCCTGTTCCGAGATCAGGATGACCTGGATTTCTTGGTTTTCGGCTTTTATGTTTTTTAATATTTCGAGTCCCTTCATGTCGGGAAGGCGATAGTCGAGCGTTATTACTTCCGGGTTTTTATGTAGGTTGGCCAGGCAATCTTTTCCGTTGGTAAACGACTCGATTTCGTAATCGGGATTTAACGAAAGATTGTGTACCAGCAGTTTGCTGTACCACTCATCATCTTCAACTACAAATATTTTAAAAGGCTTTTCGTACATGTTTCTTTTGCATAAACGACTTCCGTATTTTTTTATTGGTCGCTGAAAGATAGCTGTTTTTTGGATCGGTAGAAAAACGTTGGGTTTTTAATCATGATTATCTTCCAAATAAAGTTTAAGGAATGCGTTGATTTCTACCGATTCAATTTTTATCTCCTGGAAAGCAGGTGTTATCATTTCCGGTTTTTCAGCCTGCTGTGCCAGTTTTTCCAATCGTTTGATGTTGTTGTACAAATGGGTTGCCGTAATATGTTTACAAGGTGCAGCCATTTTATGTGCATTTTCAAAAACACTTTTCCAGTCTTTTTTCAGAATGGCTTCCGTGATATTTTCGACTCCTGTATCCATCGATTTTATAAAAAGAAGGATCATTTCACGCAGAAATATTTTGTCGCCACCAGCCATCCGGCTGAGTTCCCCGACATCGATTTTGGGTTGATTTGATCCAAGTATTGTCCTGTTTTCGACGGGAACCAGTACAATCAGGGTATCAAAAAGATCCTTTTCTGAGAAAGGTTTTAAAAGAAATCCTTTCATTCCTGCATCTTCGCAGGCATGCCGATCCACTTGATCGTTCGAGGCCGATATGGCCACAATCGTTATTCCCGGATGGGTTTTAATAATTGTTTTTGCCGCTTCGATTCCGTTCATTTCGGGCATGTGCAGGTCCATCAGGATGACATCGAATTTTTTAAGAGATGTTGCTTTTACAGCTTCTTCCCCGTTTTTTACCTCCTGAAACGAAGTGCCCCAGTTTTTTAAAATTCCTTTAAGCACATACCGGTT
>PCUL01000315.1:0-679 GCA_002771745.1 Bacteroidetes bacterium CG18_big_fil_WC_8_21_14_2_50_41_14 | reverse complement strand
ATATTGTCCTTTTTCCCTTCCGGATATTCGACATTGACTGTTAACTCAGTACCTTTCCCGGGTTCACTTTTTACGGTGATTTTCCCACCTTGTAGTTCTACCAGTTTTTTAACAATGGCCAGTCCGAGCCCGGTGCCGCTGTGCTTTTTGCCGGTTTGGTTTTCAGCCTGTACAAATTCGTCAAAAATTATTTTTTGGTTTTCTTTCGACATTCCGATCCCGGTATCGGCAACCCGGATTTCTATTTCAAAAGTTTGATTGACAGTCCTGGCTGTTTTAACGTTTAAAACCACCTCGCCTTCTTCAGTAAACTTGATGGCATTGCTGATGAGGTTAATCAATATTTGTTTTAACCGGAGTGGATCGCCGGCCAGCGCATCGGGTTTTTCTCCTTCCCAGGTAAAACCAAGCGAGATTCCTTTTTTTGCAGCCTCATATTTTTGCAGAGAAATGACCTCTTCAAAAACGTCGGATGGTGCAAAATCGACGGTTTCCAGCTTCAATTTGTGGGCTTGTATCTTTGAAAAGTCGAGCGTGTCGTTTATAATATGTTTAAGGTGGCTGGCCGAACGCGAAATAATCGTTACCATTTCCCTGGTTTCGGTATCCAGTGTTTTTTGCAACACCTGTCCGGTTAATCCGTAAATGGCATTTACCGGGGTTCGCAGTTCGTGGCTTA
>PCUL01000114.1 GCA_002771745.1 Bacteroidetes bacterium CG18_big_fil_WC_8_21_14_2_50_41_14 | reverse complement strand
AGGATTTGAATCATCTCCCCAGGTTCCAAAAAGTGAAGTGTTTGCCAGGTCAGTGGGTTGATTACCTGCTAAATGTACTTCTGTGCCCCGGTCCTTATTAACAATAATAAAAGGGTTGTAAGGCACAATGTGGCTGCCAATGGTTCTGGATTTCAGTCCGTTAAAAACTACATGGATCTGATTGGTGTCAGGATCAACATAGGAGTTGGCAGGTACAGTGTTGATAAAACCTGATCCTGAGGAACCTATCATTTTAAATGCATTGTCAAAAAATACAATTACTGTGTTGGTTTGGTTTTCTTCGGTACCGTTGGCGGCAATGTTCAGGTAATTTTCGGTAAAATGCTGTCCACTAACCGACTGCACATTGGCTGGATCGCTGTCTTCAAGCATAATTCCAAAACCATTGACCAAACTTGCACCTACGGCACGTACACTGTAATCTGCAAATAGTTCCACCAATCCATTGTTCGAATTTATAACCGATTGATAGTGATAATCCAGGATCAAGTCGTTAAAATCGTAATCGCCTTTTCCGGGCCACAAATCTTCGAAAGCCAGTGTTCCCCAGTCGGTTTCATTGGGGTAAAAGATGTTGAATGCACGTGTTGCGTCGTTGGGATAATCGTCCAGTTCATCGTCTACACCATCACCGTCCGAATCGCTCACAGGTCCGGTAACAACTACATTGTCAAAACATATTCTGCTCGATGTGGTGTAGTCGTTTGTCCAGATAAGTATTTGACAGGTGGCTGTGCCGGCCGGCATGGTGGCTGCAATCATTTTGTTGGTCCAACTGGTGGGAACAGACAATATTTCTAATGAATAATAATTCAGTGCATTTCCATTGCTTGAAAGCGGGATCAGGTAAAGCCATGCATAGTTAGTGCCGCTGGTACCATCACGTTTAAGGTCGGCACTGAAAGTGATGAGATCTCCCGGTGTGGCCTCGATTAACTGAGAAGTGCCGCCATAAAATCTGGTGGAGGAATTTTTTGTGCGTATATAACCATTCGGGCCATCCTGCGCCCATTCCATATACCCCTGACGCGCATCCTTTGAAAACCACCATTTTCCATCCACCGAAAGGTGGCTGTACCAATCATTCATGGTGCCAAAATTATTCGCGCTGAAATCACCGTTTTCCACCAGATTTGTTATCACTTTCTGATCGCGGATACCCATAAAGCTAAGGTGGTTTGTCCTGGCTGTTTTTGTTTCAAGCTGT
>PCUL01000430.1 GCA_002771745.1 Bacteroidetes bacterium CG18_big_fil_WC_8_21_14_2_50_41_14 | reverse complement strand
CTCCGTTCGCTCCTGACGTCCGCTCTGTCAGGAGGTCAATCTTTGTTCAATGGCCAATTATTCTAAAACCCCTCACCCAGCCAAATAGCCAACCGCCATTTTTCATTCTTCATCTACAAAAACCACGGAATCCCATTTGCTCCCTCCACATCCACCTCCCGCTCAAACCACACCATACGGCTGGCCAGCATCTTTGGAAAGGACACTGTCACCGGAAAAGGAGCCTGACGTATACTCCTCCAGTGCAGAAAACTAAATGAATGAACCTGCTCGATAAGGCTGGCCACCACGAATTGATCTTCAAGCATCTCCGGCACACTGCTCTGTAGCCCCAACTGAATGGGCAAGGGTAAAAACCGCCCTGGTAACCCCTGCATTTTATAATCATTGGTGTAAAGGACATACTGGTGGTCACCCAGATGAAAGTAGGATCCATTGAGCGGCAATCCTACCGGATCATGGGTGTTCTGCACCAGATGCAGGTCAGTTTTGGTGCTGTGTATATGAACCGTCACCACTGGGAGCCCAGGCCTTAGCTGGTCAATCATCTCCTGAACGGGTTTAAAGTCCTGCTGACTTATATCCTTATAATAATGAATCACCAGCCGGTCGATGCCTTCATGATGCCTTAGGTATTTTGTCAGCGCTTTTTCCAGCTGTGCTGCCAGCTGAAATCCCTCGCTTTCAGGAAAATAATCATACGCTTCAAACTTCCCGTCTTCCGTAAAACACACCGAAGAACCCACCACCCTCATATTGTATTTAAGGGTAGAGTACAATCCAAAACCAACCACCAAATCCTTGCCTGCAGCCAATGGCTTGTCCAATACCCATGGAATGCCACCCAGCTTGGCAATGGCCGCTATCGCAATATTGGGCACCCACCACCGAAATGCAGTACCTGCCCTCCAAAACTTGTCGCGGTCGATGGTCTGCGTGGCAATCCTGCGTTGTAACAGCGCCTCTTTGATGTGATAATACAACTGGTGCTTGTGGGTATCCTTTTCCCATACATCATACGGGCTGAGGTACAATCCCAGATATGCTGTCCTGGTATCCAGGGTCAGCTGATATATCTGCCTTCTGATTTCCACCATGGGGTCTTCCCGGTCATCATATACAATGTCGAGTTTTTGATCATAAGACGTGGGAGCCTTTATATAACGAATCAGCCCCTTATTTGTTTCCTTCGAGGAAAGGTAGTCTGCAAGCTGATCCCTGTATTCTGTCTCGGAGAGGTGGTAAATAAAGAATAATTTAATTTGCTTTGTGTTCACCGGTTGGTAAGGGCCATACTGCAACAGTCCATTGTGTACCTCCTGATGCTTTCCACCGTTGGCAAAAATAAAATTGATTTCCGGATCGCTGATTCTGAAGGCTGAGTAGTTGTACACATTTTTCCAGTTAGGTTTGAACCTGAATTCAGCCTGCATCTCGGGTGTATGCAGATACTTGCCGGCAAATGTTTCAATGAGGTCTGCATGGGTGCGAAATTTCTTTAAATCCAGAACTGTAGCCTTTTTAATGCCCAGAAGTGTTCTGAGCTCCGGATTGAGAATAGGATACACCTGGTCTCTGTTTTGTAGTCCTGCAGGTGAAAGATTTTTGAGTTTTACAATGCGTTTGTTGTAGATAACCTTTGTCACTGCATCAATGGCCTCGGGGTGCTGGCTGCTTAGCTCCAGCAGATTCTTGCTGAGAATGGAGGAACGTCCGCTATAAGAAACGCGTATCGCCGGTAATTCGCCTCCCTTACCCATTTCTACCTTGAGCGAAAACCGGCAAAAGTGAGCGGCTTTCTCGTCTTTTTGATGTAGATCCCACACTTCCAACTGATCCACATAATTTTTGGTGTGATAATTTTTTTGCCGGATAAAATGCCGGTGTAGCTTCCAGGTGTAATAAATCCTGGCGAGCTCCCGATGCTCCTTGAGGTCAATACTTAATTTTACAGAAAAAGTGATCGAAGCAAACTGAATATAGATTTCTGGTTCTGCCGGCGTACATTCCGGAAAAAGAATTTGGATGTCCTCAGGCAAAATCCTGTAATCGATTCGCTGGCCATGTTTTGAATCTGTTTTGCTCAGCCCGGTTTCGATGGGCTCATTGGCCGGTTCAAATGGCAGGTGGTTAATGATAAACCCCGAATCTGCCTCGTTGACGTTGTTTAAATTGTTTTCCATTTTTTGATTATTTAGGGGTGTTAATAGTCATTTTTATCCGCCTTGCTGCCTTTGGATGTCATTTGATCACGAAAATCCAGGATGTCTTGCCGGTGGTACCGGATCAGCTTTCCTATTTTAAAGAAAGGAATCTCCTCTTTATTTCGCATCTCAAAAAGTTTGGTTTTACCAATACCAAGCAATGCCATCACTTCATTACTGTCGATGATGTCTTTTTGCGGGGCAGGAGTGAGGACTTCCTGTTTGTTAAGCGGGCTCACTTTTTCCGTAATCACCTTTTCAATCTGACTTTCTCCGTCCTTTAACCTGCTGATCATATCATTTAGTTGTCTGTGATCTAACTCTGCGTCTTTTTTGTCTTCCTGCAGCACAGAATCTTTAAACCGGGGAACATAGATGTTGATAAACCAATGGTCTGTTGCCGAAGCCAGCGCCCAATCCTGAGCCATGATTCCTGGTGTAACGATCAGCATATTGGCGTTGCTCTCCAGGAGGCCCGGTGGGCATAAATCAGCGTACAAAGTATGAATTTCATGCTCCATGACCAGGAGTGCCATATCCGTCAGATAGATCAGGATAGCCTCCTTGGTACCCCCGTCATGATAAAGCTGACGCAATCTGCCCCGAAGGTCATGGATTATTTTTAGCCATTTATTCACATAATATTGCTTCATGAGGGCCGACGATCCGTTCATCAATTGCATCAAAGCACTTTGACTGTATAGTAAGGCATTGAAAATCAGCTGATCATAATATGCTATTTTCTGATGACTCGTTTTCACTCTGTACATACTCAGGTAGATCTCCCTGGCCCTTTCATTAACCTTCGTTTGGGCAAAAAGCTGCCATTCTTCCAGTAAACCGTCATCCAGAAGCACCTTTCGGTGGCGCATCGCCTCCATCATCATCCTGAAAAAAGGCTTGTTGATCTCAGCAAGATCCGTCATCAACACCCTGTACAGCATCATTTCCTGATTCTCAGGCAGCCACGGCATCAGGCTGTCAAACACCAGGTGGTGAAAAGTTTGCAGAGGTCGATCATAGAAAGCAGGCCTGTTCATTAGGTTAAAAGCTGGTATTACTTACATTAATCACCTTCGTTCTAATTAATAATAAAGCTAAAATCCTGACATTCAATAACTGTACCAAATAACCCTTACTGTTAATAACTCATCAAAAAAACCCGTATTTATGCAAGTTTGTCACAATCAGAGCAATAGCCTTTTTTGTCATTCAGCTCCTCTTTTTTGTCATTTAGAGCGTAGCGATCAATCACATCCCCAACCCCAAACAAAACCATTAATGCCTATTATCAGTATAGGTTTCTGTAAACCATCGCTAAGTCTTCCCTATACCATCACCACCTAAAATGACCTCAACCCATACTGTTTTCATGCGGTACAGGTGTGTTTGCTTACAGATTGCATACGGAAGCTCCGAATTTAATGAAACCAACGTCATACTTCCTTCTTTTAACATACATCACACTTTAAATATAAACAACCCCCAATTGTTATTTCGACCATTCTTCTCCAGGTTTCCAAAGCCTGACATGACCCTGTCAAGCCCGAACCAAACGAACCAAACGAACCTTGTGGCAGACTGCCATCCTGACCCGCTTGTTCCTTTTATGCCTCCAGCACCGCCACGTCCGCCATTCGTCCCCTTGCATAATAATTGAACACTGTGTGCCAGGTCAGTCATAACCACTGTTGATGTGCTGGCTACAATGTTCATATTATTAATTTAAAATTTTAGCACAATGGCTACAATTAAAAAAGGCATCCTTGGTGGCGTTTCCGGAAAAGTAGGGAACGTCGTTGGCGGAAGCTGGAAGGGGGTCGATTACCTCCGTTCACTTCCTGCCGAGGTGCGACAAGCCAACACCACTCTTCAAATAAGCCAGCGCATGAAGTTCAAGGCGGTGATCGACTTTTTGAAACCTTTGAACGAACTCATTCGCATAGGCTTTAAGCCTGATTCGGCAAAGATGACTGCCTTTAACGCCGCGATGTCGTACAATTACAACAACGCACTTACAGGTGATTTCGAGTCCGGATTCTCTATCGATTACGCCAAGGCATTGGTGGCCCGGGGTAACCTGGCCGGCATAGCAGGTGCGGTGATTGAATCGGCAAATCCTGGTCAGCTAAGTCTGAACTGGACTGACAATTCAGCAGAAACGGGCGCTGCTGCCACAGACATTCTGTATGTGGGAGTTTACAACCCTGACAAAGGAACTGCGGTTGTTCGTATTAATTCGGCGCAACGTGCAACAGGTACCGTCACCATTGATCTCCCTGCCGATTACAGCGGCGATTTAGTGCATTGCTATGCCGGGTTCCTTGGAACAGATGTGCTGGTTGGGACTGCAACCCGTGAGACCGTGTCGACCAGTATACATATGGAATCGGTTGTGGTAGCCTGATGACGTCTTCTGACAGCGGATGGATTTTATTTCCGCTGATCTTCTATACTCCGGGGCAGGATTCTGCTTCGGGGTTTTTATTTATGTCGCTGGCACCATCTCAATTTAACTATACTTTTTGCGTTATTAACACACAATTTTATTTAACTTTGAAAAAAAAAGATAAAATGATAATGACAATTACAAAAGGCTCAGAAGAAGAGCAGATCAAAAAACTTCTGGAAAAACTCAGGAAGAAAAGAAGTGCCAGGAAAAAAGGAATAGCTAAATACTATGGCGTTTTGTCGCTTAAAGAAAACCCGTTAACCTTGCAAAAACAATGGAGAGATGAGTGGAGAAGAAAATATGGTTTAAAGTTGCCAGATGCCATTTTTGCCGGATCGGCTTTATCTTTGAATGTACCACTCGTTACTGCTGATAAAAAAATGTCGAGGGTTAAAGAAATTGATATGATTTATTATCAATCTTTTTAGCATCGGTAGTGGGGCGAAGGAAAAAATAACAGTAATATCCAAGATGAAATGATAACCCTTGGAAAAGGGATAATAAAGAAATACTCACCACAATAAATTTTCTTCGAAGTTACCTCCTCCTACCTCAATACCATTCATATCCTCGAAGAGGCCCGAAATCGTTTTAGTGAATTTTGGGTTGTAAGTAGGCAAAAAACAGAATTCGCAGAAGAGGGTACTCGTAGGTTGTAATGAGATGGTATGGTTTACCTGCCGTAGCAGGAGGCATGGAGACAGCAAGGTGTGAGAGTCTGGTATATAAATATAATAAGAAAGAAAACCAATTTGTGACCCACCCGACTCGTAGGGTTTTTTCCCACCCGGCAGGTCAAACTCAGGATAATCCCCCATCCATTGCCATGTGGCTTTAGCCCATGGCCTAAGCAGATTATATTTCTGTATATGAAATACATTAAATAATATGACGGTGCGCTGCACCTTTAGGGAAATTTGTTATTTTGCTATAAATATGATCGGTGCGCTGCACCTTTTCAGTATTCTTTTTTTTTGTCAATTGTCAAATACAATAAGCCCTTCAGTTGCAATGCGGATGCTTTATCCCTTGCAATGCCATTATTACATTTCAAACCTTCTCCTTCCGGATCGCATTACCGACTCCGTCCTTTTTGTCATTCCGACCGAAGAAACGACTCCGGCAGGAGGAGTTACGTAGCGGAGGAATCTGAACTTCAACTTAATTCACGTCTTTCTAATGAGGAAACATCAGATTCCTCCGTTCGCTCCTGGCGTCCGCTCAGTCGGAATGACAACCCCCTTTTTTATGGCATTTGCGAAATACAAAGGAGTCATTACCACAAGAATTTCCAATCCATAAGAATACCCAATACAGAAAA
>PCUL01000173.1 GCA_002771745.1 Bacteroidetes bacterium CG18_big_fil_WC_8_21_14_2_50_41_14 | reverse complement strand
CAATCAACCAGGGCGGGGGCTTTGTTCAATTTCGACCTGGTTTGGGTACTTATCCTGGCCAATTTGCTGAAGTATCCGTTTTTTGAGTTTGGAGCCAGGTACGCTGTTACCACGGGTAAGAACCTGGTACAGGGTTACGAGAGCATTGGCAGGTGGGCCGTGATGCTGTTCGGGTTATTGACCATATTGTCGATGTTTATCATACAGGCTACAGTTACTGTGGTGACGGTGGGCTTGATTGCCTATGTGTTTAACCTGACCATCCCTTTAATTAATCTGAGTGTTGTGGTGTTGGTAATTGCCATGCTCCTTTTGGTGATTGGAAAATTCAGTCTGCTCGACAAGGTGATGAAACTGATCATGGTGTTGCTGGCCCTTTCGACAATCGTGGCAGTATTCGCCGCGCTGGGGATTCACCAGGAAGTAAGTCCTGATGCGTTAATAAACTTTACCTGGACAAGGCAGGCCGACATCTTTTTTCTGATCGCTTTTGTAGGATGGATGCCGGCACCAATCGATATTTCCGTTTGGTCGAGTTTATGGAACCTGGCTAAAATAGAGGAGCTGGGCTACAAGCCGGATTTGAAAAGCACTTTGATAGAATTTCGATTTGGCTATATAGGAACTGCTGTGCTGGCCCTGGGGTTTCTGGTGATGGGTGCTTTGGTCATGCATGGAACGGGCGAACAATTGTCCCCTAACGGGACTACCTTTTCGGGACAGCTCATTAATATGTACACCACCAGTTTGGGAGGCTGGGCCTATTGGATAGTCAGTATCGCGGCATTGACAACCATGGTGAGTACGACCATCACCGTATTGGATGCTTATCCCAGGGTGCTCACTTCTACCTATTCTATTCTTTTTAAACCTGCCGATCAACACCTAAAACATAAAGGCAAACCATATCTAATTGGTTTAGTGGTCATGGTTATTGGAGCTTCTCTTATCATTGCCTATGCCGCCAAATCCATGGTGTTCATGGTGAATTTGGCGACCACCATATCGTTTTTAATGGCACCTATATTTGCCTGGCTAAACTATCGGGTAGTCACCAACAGGCAGATGCCTTTAGAAGCACAACCAGGATTATTTTTAAAAGTACTTTCTTGGACAGGAATTTTCTTTTTTGTTGTTTTTTCGCTGGTGTATTTGTATTGGACATTTTTATAGGTAAGGTACGATCAATGGAATCATTACATTTGCACAAAACCACGGATTGTGAAAAAAATACTGCTCATTCGTTTTAGTTCGATTGGTGATATTGTGCTTACAACCCCCATCATCAGGGCACTAAAAGAACAAACGGGCTGTGAACTTCATGTGCTGACGAAAAGGAGATATAGTCAACTCTTCGTCG
>PCUL01000383.1 GCA_002771745.1 Bacteroidetes bacterium CG18_big_fil_WC_8_21_14_2_50_41_14 | reverse complement strand
CCCCAAGCTGACCAAAACCATCGTCAAAAGGGGCGTTACCGAGTTGGTAACTCCGGGTGTTACACTTAACGACAATGTACTGGAGCAAAAAGAAAATAATTTTCTGGCTGCGGTGCACCTCACCACGGGAAATTTAGGTGTAAGCTTTGTAGATATCAGTACCGGAGAGTTTTTTTTGGCTGAAGGCAGTATTGAATATGTGGATAAACTACTCCAGGGTTTTGCCCCGAGCGAGGTGGTGATCCAACGGCAGCTTCGCGATCAGTTTCAACAGCATTTTGGCAATGGCTATTGTCAGGCTTATTTCGATGATTGGGTGTTTAGTGATGATTTTGCTCAGACAGTACTACTTAAACATTTTCATACCACTTCTCTCAAAGGCTTCGGGGTAGAGTCGTTTGATAAAGGAATTGTAGCAGCCGGAGCATGTATACATTACCTTCTTGAAACGCATCATGACAAAATTGATCACATTAGTAAGTTGAGCCGCATCGATGAAGGCCGTTACGTTTGGCTTGATAAATTTACTGTCCGTAACCTGGAGCTTATTGCTCCCTTAAGCCCGGGCGCTATTACCTTACTCGATGTTATTGATCACACAGCTTCGCCCATGGGAGCCAGGATGATGCGCCGATGGATTACACTTCCATTAAAAGACATCAAGGCAATCAACGATCGGTTGAATGTGGTCGGTTTTTTATTGAAGAACCCTGATTTTGAAGAACAACTGCATGGTGAAATTGCCCAGACGGGTGATCTGGAGCGATTAATCTCCAAAGTGGCCACAGGCCGTGTGAACCCCCGTGAATTAATTCAGCTTAAGCGTGCACTCCAGGCGGTTGAAAGATTGCGGAAATTGTGTAAAAGTATTGGTAATGAGTCGTTAAGTCCTATTGCTGATCAGCTCAACCCTTGCCAGATATTAATCGATAAATTGTCCTCGCAACTAACTGAAGAACCGCCCGCCTTACTTTCGAAAGGGAATGTTATTGCCGCTGGCGTTTCACCTGAACTCGATGAGTTAAGAAACTTGGCCATCAGCGGTAAAGATTATCTAAAAAACCTGGTGAAACAGGAGACTGAGCGAACCGGGATTTCATCGTTAAAAATTGGTTTTAACAACGTGTTCGGATATTACCTGGAGGTAACCAATACACATAAAGATAAGGTGCCTCCGGAATGGCATCGCAAACAGACCCTGACCAGCGGTGAGCGGTATATTACTGAAGAGTTAAAGGAATATGAACAAAAGATTCTTGGTGCCGAAGAAAAAATGGAAGTGCTGGAACAGAAATATTTTGAGGCGTTGGTGCATTTTACATCTGGTTTTGTGGATCCGGTACAGCTTGATGCCAATCTGATTGCAGGACTGGATTGTCTGGATTCGTTTGCACGCATCTCAGTTGATAACAACTATTCACGGCCCGATCTGAATGAAGAATTGGCCATTGATATTAAAGGGGGGCGTCATCCCGTGATTGAAAAAAACCTGCCTCCCGGAGAAAGTTATATCGCCAACGATGTATTTCTGGACCATGCCAAACAGCAAATCATCATGATTACCGGGCCTAACATGTCGGGTAAGTCGGCTCTGTTGCGCCAGACGGCCTTAATCGTATTGTTAGCACAGATGGGATGTTTTGTACCCGCCGATTCTGCAAAATTGGGTATTGTAGATAAGTTGTTCACCCGGGTGGGTGCTTCGGATAATATCTCCTCAGGTGAGTCTACTTTTATGGTGGAGATGAACGAAACCGCCAGTATCCTGAATAATATTTCGAGCCGAAGCCTGATTTTATTGGACGAAATTGGCAGGGGGACGAGTACTTATGATGGCATCTCCATTGCCTGGAGCATAGCCGAATACCTGCATAACCACCCTGCTTACCGGGCGAAAGTGCTTTTTGCCACGCATTATCATGAATTGAATGAGATGACCACCACCATGGTACGGATCAAGAACTATCATGTAACAGTAAAAGAAATCGGCAACCAGGTTATTTTTCTGCGTAAATTAAAAAAAGGAGGAAGTGAACACAGTTTTGGTATCCATGTGGCCGAAATGGCCGGTATGCCACGAAAGGTGTTGGAACGGGCGAGGCAGATGCTGACCATTCTGGAAAAAAACCACAGCAGTGAAGCATTAAACCAGGCCATAAAAAAAACCAGCAACCCTGATCACATGCAATTGAGTTTTATTCAGTTGGATGATCCGTTGCTGCTACAAATAAAAGCCGACATCCTGAACACCAATATTGATGTCCTTACGCCCGTGGAAGCCTTAATGAAGTTGAATGAGATAAAAAAATTATTGGGAAATGCCCAAAAATAACCGGAAGGAAAAAAACTGTATTTTATTTGTAGGTTTTATAAAAATTGTTTTACATTTGCACCTCCAAATTTGATGCCACGGGTTGGTAACTTTGATGGAAAAGCGGGAATAGCTCAGTTGGTAGAGCACGACCTTGCCAAGGTCGGGGTCGCGAGTTCGAGTCTCGTTTCCCGCTCAAAATCCCGAACCCACACCGATGGATATCGGGTGAAGGCACGGGATTTTTTCTTTGACATACGCTCGAGTGGTGGAATTGGTAGACACGTTGGACTTAAAATCCAATGACCATTGCGGTCGTGCGGGTTCAAGTCCCGCCTCGAGTACGAAAAGCCGGCTTCGAAGGAAGTCGGCTTTTTTATTGGGTAGAATATAAGGTACTACTACATTAAATCGAAATAAATACTTGAAAGTTTAGGAATAAATCAATCGGCTTGCAGTCGGATAAATCCGGACTGCAATGGATGTCAAATTAACACATTCAGCGTAAATGAACAAGACTTCATAGAATCCATCCATTGCAGTCTGGCTTTAGCCGACTGCACCCAAATAAATCTTAAGCTTTAACAACAGTTAGTTACAGAAAAAAGTAAAGATTAGAAATTGAGAATAGATTCCGAATGTAGGGCAGTCGGATAAATCCGGACTGCAAGGAATGTCCATTTAGCACATTCAGAGTTAATGAATAATACTTCATAGAATCCATCCATTGCAGTCTGGCTTTAGCCGACTGCAACAGAAATTTCCTTTTGCATTAGCTACACTTTAATATTGTAACAAGGTAAAAGCAAAAAAAATAGAGTCTAATATCTATTTTTAAGAGTAAATATTCAGCTTACACCTCTTGCATCCAGACTTTTAACATGAAAAAATAAACATAAAGCACACCCAGCCCTGACGCGTTTAACATTAGCGTAACGCGCATCTTTTATCACTCCATCAAATTTCATTACAACCACTAAGTTGGCACGCGAAAGTTCATCCCTGCCTACCGGCAGGCAGGCGGCAGGCAGGCTCGTTACCGTATCGCTCAAACAAGAACGAGGGAGGATGTTGCTAAACTTTGGAAAAGTTAAAAAATACATCCGACCTGCCGGGTTTTTCCCAACCCGGCGGGTCGGGAAACCATGTATTTTGGAATGGTTGATATTTGATGTGGAGCTGTTCAGCCTCCTCGCTTTTGGAATTCTCCGTAAATTTATCTCATTACAAACCCTTCGTAGTCCGTCAAATCGATCACCGAAAAGGAATGTTGCGGATAAGCTTTTGAAAAAGTAAGAGGAAGTTTACTTCGCAATTCCGGGCTGTATTTGTACTTAAAAGCGTGAAGCACTCCATCATAGTCTTCAATATAGTCTATTTCCTGTTGTTGCCGAGTACGCCAAAAATAACGGTTGCAATACAATTGGCCGTAGGAAATCTTTTTAAGTCGTTCCGACATCAGAATATTTTCCCACAAAGCACCTTTGTCGGTACGCAGGTTAAGCGGGGAAAAATTATTGATGATGCTATTGCGTATCCCATTGTCGAAAAAATAAATTTTGCGTCCTTTATTGATCTCATTTCGGAGATTTCTGCTAAAAGAGGGCAACCTATAGATGACAAATGCCTGTTCCAACAGGAAAATGTATCGTCCAATGGTTTCTTTATCCGGTAGCCATCACATGGAGAGACTTTAATTGATCAGCCAGAATTTTGAGTAGCAGTCCTGCATTTTCAATTCGTTGAACTGCATCAATTACAAGCAAAAATATAGGACTATTTTCGTTTTAAAACGAAAAGCTTTTATTTAGCACAATATAGAAGTTGCATTTCTAATATGTACTACTTATCTTTGTGCAATGATACAAAGGCAAATAGAAGAAAAAATAAGGTCCTTAGTTGGGAAATATCCGGTTATAACCATCAATGGGCCGCGGCAATCGGGGAAAACTACCTTGGTTAAAAAAATGTTCTCAGAATTTACCTATGTTAATTTTGAAGATATTGAGCAAAGAGAATTTGCTATTTCCGACCCAAAAGGGTTTCTCAATGCCAAAGGAAAGAAATTGATTATTGACGAAGCCCAATATGTAACGGATATTTTCTCCTATATACAACTCTATGTTGATGCTGATGCTGAAAGGCAATATATATTGACTGGTTCTCAAAATTTTCTGCTTATGGAGCGAATTAATCAAAGCCTGGCAGGGAGAGTAGCCATTTTTAATTTATTGCCCTTTTCAATGAGCGAACTCCATGATACACCTTTCGAAAAACCGACCTATCAGGAATCTATACTATATGGTGGTTATCCAAGAATTTATGATAAAGATCTCAATCCAACTGAGTGGTTGAAAAATTATAATGCAACCTATGTAGAGAGAGATGTTCGACAGGTTATCAATATCGGCGATCTAAATTCTTTTCAAAAGTTCATGGCTTTATGTGCAGGCAGAATAGGTCAGTTAATCAATTTCTCTTCCATTGCCAACGAATTATCCCTTTCCTATCATACTGTTCAAAAATGGTTATCTATACTTGAAGCCAGTTTTATCACCTATCGCTTATATCCTCATCATAAAAATTACAATAAGAGATTGGTTAAATCAGCCAAACTCTATTTTTATGATACAGGTTTGGCAGTTGCAATACTGGGCATTAAAGATGTTGAACAACTTCAATTACATTATTTAAAGGGAGAACTTTTCGAGAATCTAATTATCACTGAACTCATCAAGCAAAAGCTAAATGCAGGACAAACAAGCAATTATTATTTTTGGCGCGATAACAAAGGAGTAGAGATTGATTGTATCCATGAAGAAGGAAATAAATTCACCGCCATAGAAATCAAGTCAGGCTTGTCGGTTCATCAGGACTTTTTTAAGAATTTATTGTATTATCAAAGGCTATCCGAAGTATCAAACAAAGAACTCGTATTGGTCTATGGAGGAACCGAAAGTTACCAAAGAAATCAGGCCAGGGTTATTTCCTGGAAAGATTTACACATGATAACAAAGGGATAAGATCCATCAAATAGCCAATAATTACAGGTCTAAAATAAAATATTGCACCAACACAACCCTGGCGCGCGTTTAGCGTTAGCGTAACGCGTGATTTTTAGCATGCTATCAAATTTCATAACAACTTCTAAGTTGGCACGCGAAAGTGCATCCTCGTTACCGCTACGCTCAAACGAGGGTTCCTATCAAATAGATTTAATGGGGTATCCGATCATCTCCCGTGCTGATTTTCGGTTATTTTCATGATTCACCTTTCTAGACCGGACTCATTAATCAATGGATGGTGCTGCATACAAGTATATTGTGTATTGGTTTTGATGGTGTATTTTGAGGTGCAGCGCACCGAAAATATTTATAGCCAATTCAATAACAGTAGATTCAAGGTGCGGAGCACCGCAATATTGATTTACAATTAAATAAATGGGAAAATATGACGGTGCGCTGCACCTTAACCCACATTGCAGGCTAAGAATCATAAATAATTGATTTTAAGAGGAGTCGTTTTTAAAAATTTCGGCAGGGGGGACTACGGATTTTTTTCTATAGAAGGGGGCATGTTTATAACCCAGCAAATCGTATATCTGTTGGACCTTGGTAGTAGGTTCGGTACATTTCCTTATAGAAATTACTTGTTCGCTTATGTTTGTGATGTTTGTGGTTACACATTTTTGGGTGTTCATTATACGTATGATTTCGCTCCAGCCGCAACGAAATTTATTT
>PCUL01000067.1:1834-2281 GCA_002771745.1 Bacteroidetes bacterium CG18_big_fil_WC_8_21_14_2_50_41_14 | reverse complement strand
CGGAAATGGACACACAACCGTGGTCATCGGTGACATGCAGAAAGTAATTACCCACAGGCAATCCGCTAATATCCAGGTTGTTGCCCAGCAGGTTGCCCATGCCATCGTACCAGCCCCAGGTGACGGGCACTACCCCATCGATGGTAAGTCCGGTAATACTTCCATCGCTGCTCCCGCAGGAAGTGGGTGTAATCACCAGGTTGGTTTCGTTCAGCACGGCTTGGTTGTACCAACCCACATGGATGCTGTCGCGGGTGCGGCAGCCTTCGGCGTTGGTTACATCCACCCAGTAAATCCCGGTGTCCACCACGGTGATGCTTGTTTGTCCCAAGGTGCCATTGCTCCAGGCATAGCTGCCGGGCTCATTTCCTGCATTCATGGTAACGGGTGTTCCTTCACACACCAGAGTATCTGGCCCAAGGTCAGGTTCGGGCAGGTAGTCCACAT
>PCUL01000067.1:425-1809 GCA_002771745.1 Bacteroidetes bacterium CG18_big_fil_WC_8_21_14_2_50_41_14 | reverse complement strand
GTTCCATAAGTAAGACACAGGTTCGGGAAAAAACCAGGGGTCGAAGGAGAAGACATCCCCTTCGCACTGACCCTCAAAATCGAACCTGAACAGGAAGTCGGGAGGGAAGTTGACAAAGGGCACCTGTATATCCCCGATGCTGGTTGCAAAGGCATTGGGCTGGAAGTCGCAGGCCAGCCCGGGCTTGCCGGGTTTGTTAATTACGCTGACGATGTCGTCTGCCGGGCCTAATAACTTGCTTGAAAAACAGTAAATTTTACCGTCCGGTGCCAGTTGCAGGTTGATGGCCGGGGCTTCCCCGATTTTGATCATCGAAGCGATAAAGGCGGCCTCGTCCTCTACAAATTTCATGTCGAACTGAAAAATGTGCGCCAGGTTATAAAAGGGTAAATAACCACCCACATAGAGGTACCTTGAATCGGGCGAAAAGTCCCCGTTATAGGTCCTGTAATAAGTAGTACCCAGGAATATCTCATTTAACGCGAAAGAATAAAGGAATTCAATTTCGCCGGTTTGGTTGTTAAAACGACAGATGTCTATTTCTGAAGAGGTGGCGTCCCAAACAGTATATAAAAATACCAGGTATTTTTTATTGTAGGCTACTTTGAGAAAGCCCTGGTCATTACTATTTGTATGATACCGATGAGGTGCCTCGCTAAGCACCGGATTTGGGTCGACCCCCTGATTGGTGACCCGGTAGGCGGCAAATTTATCTTCCTGGTATTTTCGCATCAGTATCCAGTAGCCGCTTTTGTCATCAAAATAGGAGGCCGATAGTTGTTCGGCGGCATCCCAGGCCCCCGGGAGGGTATCGGTGTCTATTAAGCCCCCCAACCCGTTGTTAAGTGACATGTCGATGGTATGGTAGACATTCAGGGGTTGATTGTATACATAGTCGCCCATATTGGCTGTAAACACGTAAAACAAACTATCGGACCCTGGTTTGGGCAGGCTCAGAGCGGATTGTGTGCCATTGCCATCATAGGGAGTTGCGGTTTCGGCCATTTGCTGATGGTTTTTATTGTACACCTCCCACCCATCTGCATAAAAAAGCAGGTTTCCGTTGGTATCGCTGATGGAAGAGGTGCTTCCCCATGCGATGCTGTCAACGGCACACCCAGTTCTTTCAACGGGATAACCCGAACTGAAATCCAAGTAAACATTATAACTGAAGAGCCAGTGGTTGGTACGTTTATTGGGTTGTCCAAAAAGGCCTGATCCGATTAAAATAAAAACAGAGGACGCAATTAGCTTGTTAATTAAAGCTATAGATCTAGTTGATTTTATTCTAGTCGAAGTAGGCATTCTTGACATAATTTGTAGTTAGAAAAAACTAAAAAAAGTTTAAATCTTAATTACATTAGTTAATTCATTATAACAACAA
>PCUL01000067.1:0-385 GCA_002771745.1 Bacteroidetes bacterium CG18_big_fil_WC_8_21_14_2_50_41_14 | reverse complement strand
CGAATCAGCAGTATCATCACATTTGTGACCTGTGCAACATTGCGGCGGTAAAGAACCTTCATCGTAGTAGGTTACACGTGCACAAACAATAAACTGTTGATCCGGGATAATTGTCTCGGACCCTGTGAAGGTTTGTGGAGAGCTTAAATTGGTAACATCCAGTGTTCCGCTTTGAAATATTGTGGTGCCATCTCCTTCATAAATTACCCACTCCAGGGTTTTAAGGGTGATGTTGTTACAATCGCAGTTGCCATCGTCCCAACCTACCTCAATGGCCCATTGTGCATTGACTTTGGTGGCTCCGGCTAAGAAAAATACGGCTATCAGGCTGATAGCAATAAAAAATGATTTTTTCATGATTTCAAAGATTTAGTTAATTAATAAA
>PCUL01000059.1 GCA_002771745.1 Bacteroidetes bacterium CG18_big_fil_WC_8_21_14_2_50_41_14 | reverse complement strand
TGGGCTATCATGCCGTTTCCTCCACAATTTTAATTTCCTCCTCTGTCAAACCGTATAATTCATACACCATTCGGTCGATTTCTTTGTCTGTTTTATCTATATCTGCTAGAAGTTGATTTATTTCTGTTTTGTTATTGTTGAAATAATCTTCCCATTCGTCTTGCGCAGTAAGAGATAGATTTGCTTTCTGTTTTTTAAGTTCAGAAAGAAATGATTTAAAATCGAAATCGTAAAAAGCATAAAGTTTATTGTTGATTTTCTCAATTTCGAGGTTGTCCTTTATACGATTAATAAATCGGTTAATTTTCTTTTGAAGTACTATGTTAAGCTCAATAATATTATCTGCTTTAGAAACGAAAATTTGTTGTTCTTCAATAGGTATTGTCTTAATTGGGAATTGCTTACAGTTTGCAATTAATATTTTCTGAAACAATTCTTTTTCTAAATCAAGAAACTTGTATTTGTGATAATAGGTTATTAAAGTTGAGTTCAACAAGGAAAGAATATATTTCACATGAAATTCGGGTTTAGGAATAATCCCAAACCCAATTTGAGTAAAATAATAGGATTGGTCAGTAAATCCAGCATAAATGCGTGGTGGTTTTCCTGAAACAATTTGCCGTATAATAATTCTTGGCGCAGTGAAAAAACGTTCTTCCCGCATCGCCCCTAACCAATCACCATATTTAATAAATTCCTGAATTTGTGAATTAACAAAATACCTTATGATATTACTTCCACTTATTAGGGGCTTATATAATTCGTTGATTTTTATGTTAGAATGAAACTCTCTGTTTTGAATTGTCTCTTGTGAATGGCCTTGATATTTATCGTAAGGTGTTATACCCAGTGAAAACTCTGCAATATTACCAAGTTGAAGAGAATTTTTATCACATTTTTGAAGTATGGAAATATCTGAACCGATAGCATAAATATTGTAATTTGTAGATTCCGATTGCTTCCAGAAATTCTTGTTTTGCTTTACCAGTTTTTCATTATCAATGGAATGAATTTTTAAATCTTTTGGATAAACTAAAGTGTTTGCAAACTCAGAGTTTTCTCCTTTTCTAAATTCAAAAATTATAGTTTCAACTTTTGCATCAGGAAAAACATCGTCTGGTAATTTAATTATAGTGGTAATATCATTGATCAGCAAATTTCTGATTTTTGAGTACGAAGAATTTACCAAAATTGAATTGGGATTGATAAAGGACAAAAAACCTTTGTTTTTCAATATTGAATGACCCTTTTCAATAAAAATAGAATACAAATTTATTCTATTTTCTGTTGTTGAATACTTTTTAAATAACTCTTTGACTATTTCATGTTCTAATCCTTTGATATCAACATACGGCGGGTTCCCAATTACCACATCAAAACCACCTTTATACTCGGTGCGGAAGGCGTGTTCAGGCGTGGTTAGGAATTCTTTTTTTAGTTTTTCTATTTCTTTTATTTCGGGCAGTTCGTGTTTTATGCGGTT
>PCUL01000159.1:22893-48993 GCA_002771745.1 Bacteroidetes bacterium CG18_big_fil_WC_8_21_14_2_50_41_14 | reverse complement strand
GTCGACAGTATCAACCTGAGCATCAGGAATTTTTCCGTCACAGACGATTCTCTTCATTTTAAAATTAATTCGTTAAGTGCCACGGAGCAGTGCGGCCTTAAAGTGACCGATTTCAGTAGTGATTTCTATCTTAGTTCTACCGGGTTGATTGCCGACCAGGCGATCATCATTTTACGGGAATCAAAGATCAGTGCCGATATCGGCCTGCACACCAAAACCTGGAACACCTATCAATACTACCTTGATTCCGTTTTCATGATCGGAACTTTCAGGCCTTCAACAGTAAACATGGCTGATATAGGATATTTTGCAGATATCATGTATCAAATGCCAAATATTGTCGGCATCACCGGTAAGGTTGAAGGTACTGTAACCAATTTAAAAGGCTCGCAGTTGAGAATTAAATATGGCCAAAACACGCGGATTGCGGGAAATATCTCGATGAAAGGGCTGCCCGATTTTTTCAACACGGAAATACATGGTGATAGCCTGTCTATCAACCTCACCACCGGCGATTTAAAAAACTTCCGCCTCCCTACTGAAAGCGGATTTGTTGATTTTACATCCTACTACCCTGCCAAAGCACCACTATTTTTAACAGGTTCATTTGATGGATATTACGAAAACTTCGAGACAGATCTTAACATCGTGACAACCCAAGGGTTAATCCGGGCACAAGTGAGTTTTATCCATCAAGAAGCTGACACCGTAGGGTTTACGATTTACGCTAAGGGTAACCAGGTGAATATGGGGAGATTATTGGACATGGAAGACGTGCTGGGAATAGCCACGTTTAACCTGGAGGCCATTGGTTCCGGAAAAAACCTGAATCACCTAAAAATCAAATCCTCAGGCATCCTGGATAGCACCAAACTTCTGGATTACAATTATCAACACATCAAATACACACTGACCTATCAGGAAGATTCAGCTCTCATTGACCTCCGGGTAGTTGATCCCAACCTGATGCTCGAAGCACATGCTGACATACAATCTATTGATCAGACGAAAGTTAACCTGTCGGCAAATCTTGAGAAAGCGGATTTAAATAAGCTCGGGTTGATAAAAGAACCTCAATTGATGGTTGCCTCAACCATAGAGTCACAAACACAGGGCATTGATCTGGATGGGCTGATTGCCAATATCAGCCTGAAGAAAACGACCATCAACCACAACAAGGATGAGTATTTAATCGACAGCATTTCACTACAAAAGTCAACTCGTAGTGACGGAAGTACCGAAATGGCTCTTTATTCGGAAATAGCAGATTTCACTGCATCAGGGCACTTTAAATTAACTACCATTGGCCACAGCCTGAATGAATTTTTGAATCATTATTACGATTTTGATGGGACCACCGATTCTGCCTTTTCCATATTAGATAAAGACCTCTATGTGGATGTCGTGATAAAACAACCAGAACTATTTGAAGAACTGATATTTAAAGGGATTATTTTGTCAGGACAAACCACCCTTCAAGGTGGAATAAACTTTAATAATGACAGTGTTTATTTAAATGGCTTTGCCCCAAAATTCAGCTTTCAGGGTATCAAATTCGATAGTACCATACTGGTTGTCAATACACAACATAAGAAATTGGTAATCGACTACAGCACTTCAAGGGTGATCCTTAAGGACAGTACCGACGATGACAAAACCGTATTTGGGATTGACGACCTGAGCCTTTCTGCCAGAATGGGCAAAGACTCCATTATCTATGGAGTTTATTGGAACAACAATGACACACTTCTCAAAAACCAGGGGAAAATTGAAGGATCTGTGGCCACCCTCAACGACACCACCTATATACATGTGGGTGAAACACAGGTGGTATTGAACGATTCTTTGTGGAAGATTGACACATCCAATATGATAATCATCGCTCATAACAGGGTCGATTTCAATAACTTCAATATTACCGGAGGAACTTCTGAACTTAAACTCACCGGAACATTGCCAAAAGTTGAATCCGACTCATTGGCAGCCGAGTTTGTCAACTGGAATTTATCAAATTTCGATATTCTGACAAGTCCGTATCAGGTTGATTTAAATGGCTATATCAACGGAAGGTTGCAATTAACCATGATTAATGACAATCCTACTCTGGTATCCAACCTGACCATCACCGATTTTTGGTTTAACAATGAATATTTGGGTAAAGCCAGGTTACTGAACACATGGGACAATACCACGAATGCCATTTTTATTAAGTCGCAAATCATCAAAGAAGGCAATTCAGGAATTGGCGAGGTTTTTTCTGCTGATGGATACTACTATCCATTTAAGGAGGAGGACAACTTAAGCCTGAAAATAGGTTTTAACCGCATCAAACTAAAGGCATTTGAACCTTTTCTGGCTGATTTTGTTCGCCAGATAGAAGGCACCACTTCCGGCTCGTTGAACGTTAGCGGAAGTTTGAAAAATCCAGTGTTTAAGGGATCGGCAAAACTGCAACGCACCAGCCTGATAGTGAATTATCTCAACACGAGATACTCGTTTTCGAACAGCATTGAATTTGAAGAAAACGCCTTAAACTTCAACAACCTGGTGCTGTACGACACCCTTGGAAATAAGGCAGAAATTACGGGGAAGTTACGACACGATCATTTTAGGGATTCGAAGTTCGATGTGGTGGTGACCACCGATAAGCTGTTGTTTTTTAACACCACGCACAGGATGAACCAGTTGTATTACGGGACAGCCATCGCCTCTGGCAGAATAACGCTTCAGGGAAGCCCTAACAACATTCACCTGAATATCACAACACAAACTCAAAGAGGAACCTATGTATACCTGCCATTAAGTTATTCGGTAGAAATCTCGGACAAGGACTACATCGTTTTTGTTAATTCACCCGACAGTGTAACCGAGGCCAATGCCATCAACAAAATAGATGCAGAAAGAAGCATGAAGTCAAAATTCGACATCAATATTAATGCAGGGATAACTACTGATGCCGGAGTTTCCATTGACCTACCATCCGACATGGGAAATATTGAAGCCAGAGGAAGTGGGAACTTAACGATGGATGTAAACTCAGATGGGGATTTTAATCTTTTTGGTGATTATATTGTCGATAACGGAACATTCCATTTTACCATTGGCAATGTAGTTAACAAACGGTTTATCCTGGTAAAAGGGGGCCGCATTTCATGGACCGGCAGCCCATATACAGCCAATGTGAATATACAGGGATTGTATAAGGTAAAAACCAATCTGCGGAGCCTTGGCATCGAGGTGGATTCATCGGCGGGATACAAAAATAAGGTGCAGGTGAATTGTTATATTATGCTGACCCATGAATTGCTCAATCCCGAGATTCAATTCCGCATAACCATTCCCGAATTGGATCCTGACTTGCAACGCATGGTTTTTGCCGAACTCGACACCACCAACCAAGCCATGATGAACCAACAGATGATTTCCTTGCTGGTTTTGGGAACCTTTAGTTTTAACAATGCCTCAAATATCAACCTGGCCGGCTCTTATTATGGCATCATCGCCAACCAGCTCAGCAATATGCTTTCGCAGATCAGTGATGCGTTTGATATTGGTGTAAACTACAAACCGGGCGATGCCGTTTCGCAGGAAGAATTTGAGGTGGCTCTTTCCACGCAATTGTTCGACGACCGATTGACGATTGACGGGAACTTTGGTATGACTTATAACCGAAGTCAGCAAAGCGCCTCTAACCTGGTGGGAGACATCAACATCGGCTATAAACTCACCCCGGATGGTCGTTGGGTGCTGAAGGTTTTTAATCATTCAAATGTTAACTCCTGGTATAATTCAAATACCTACGACCAGATTTCACCCTACACGCAAGGTGTTGGTATCGTGTTCAGAAAGGAATTTAATAACATCTCTGAATTCTTTGTCAACACACGCAAACGCGAACGTCTAAAGAAACAGGAACAGAAAGAAAAAAACCTTCCCGACAAACCCATACCTTAGCAGATGATCCATTCATAAAAACCCATACCCTATCATGCCACTTGTAGTTTATAAATCTTCAGCAGGATCAGGAAAAACAACCACCCTGGTAAACGAATATCTTAGAATTTGTTTGAAGCATCCGGAAGATTTCAGGCATATCCTCGCTATCACGTTTACAAACAAGGCGGCGCATGAAATGAAAGACAGGATAATTAAAACCCTGAAAATCATTGTTGACGGCCATTGGCGAGAGGATGACAGAATTGTTTTGTTGTTTGAAAAAGTACAACTTCCAGAAAAAGAATTTAGTTTGAGCGCCAAACAGGTGCTTTCGTTCATCTTGCACCGGTTCGAGGATTTCTCAGTAAGTACCATCGACTCCTTCATTCATAAAGTCATCCGGACATTCTCCAACGAAGTGAACCTGCCTCCTAACTTTGAAGTGATTCTCGAACAAAAAGACATGATCCCTGAGATTATTCAGAGCCTATACGACAAAGTGGGCAGCGATGTCATTCTCACAGAGATTTTGGTAAAATTCGTACTCACTCAGACCGAGGAGGAAAAAAACGCAGATCCCACCTACATGCTCAACCGGTTTATTACCAGCCAACTGAGCGAGGAGAGCTTTCTTCAGGTGAAAAAACTGGCTGGATTGTCAACAGATGAACTTTGGATCCTTATCAAAAAATTGCTTGAGAAACTCGAACTTCAAAAAGCAACCATCGAAAAAGAAGCACTTGCAACACTCGAACTGCTTAATATCCATGGTATTTTGCCCGGTGATTTGGCCGGAGGCAGCATTGGAATATATAATTTCTTTAACAAGGCTGCCCGGGTAAAAAGTACTGATGCTGAAAAATTACCTGCCACAGCAACTGTATTAAAAAATATTGCCGAAGATAAATGGACATCTACCAAAGCCAACGCCGTTGCAAAACAAGAGATTGTCTCCATCAAATCGCAGCTTCTTCATCATTTTGAGTGCCTGGTCGATTTGTTAAAGCCCTATTACATGTTATATTTGCTGAGCAAAAAAATCTACACGCTGGCTCTGGTTCATGAACTGCGTCAGGTGATGACTGCTTATACTAAAGAAACGGGCAAGGTACACATCTCTGAATTTAATAAATTGGTTCACAACGAGGTAGCTGAACAACCAGTACCATTTATTTACGAACGGCTTGGCAAAAAATATCGATATTTCCTGATTGATGAGTTTCAGGATACCTCCCTACTGCAATGGGACAACCTCCTCCCATTAATAGATGAGTCGCTGGCTTACAATCGGTTTAACATGATCGTGGGTGATGCCAAACAAGCCATCTACAGGTTTCGAAATGGTGAAGTAGAGTTGTTCGCAAACCTGCCCAGATTGCACGAAAACGACGGATCTTCTCTTTCGGCTCAACGTGAGAACCAGTTAATACATGCTTATCAGGAAATACAACTCGATACCAACTGGCGTTCGCTTGAAGAAATTATCCGATTTAACAACCGGTTTTTTGATTTTTTGAAATCCCAATCGGGTGAGTATATTGCGAAAATATATGCCAATCACGAACAATTGGTTCCCGACACCAACACATCGGGAGGTTTGGTAAGGATCGACCTGATTACAGCAGAAAACAAGACCGAACTTGTTGCATTGAAACAGGAGAAAATAAGGGAAATTGTAAAAGATTTGCTCGAAAATGGATACGCGTTGCATGACCTTGGCATCCTTTGCAGAACCAAAGAGGCGGTGAGGGCGCATGCTTCATTTTTAATTGATCTGGGCTATGAGGTGCTTTCAGAAGAATCACTACTGGTGGCCAATGCTCCCGAAGTACAGGTGATGTCAGCTTTTTTTCAACTATTGGCCAATCCCACCGATGCCATCGCACAAACCACCATCGCCGAAAACCTGAGGTTGTTGCACCATCCCGAAACAAATGCAGATCAATTCCTAAGAGAACTTATTTCGCTGAAATGTGAATCCATTAAATGCATCTTGAAGTTTTTTGGCGTTGAGATCACAGAAAGCCAACTGTCACAAAAGCCGCTGACAGAAATAGCCGACTTCGTGTGGAGGAATTTAATTAAATCGGTCAAGTCCAACGTTTTTGTTCAATATTACTATGAATTTCTTCGACAGGCGCCTCAGTCCATCGAAAGCATGATCCGCCTGTGGGAAGACAAGAAAAACAACTATTACATTGCTTCTCCCGAAAACACCAACGCCATCCAGGTAATGACTGTACACAAATCCAAAGGATTGGCTTTTACGGCCGTGATTGCGGACACTGACCTTGAACGCATCAAACACACAAAGAATGAATTTTGGATGGATCTCCGGTTGGCAGAACCCGAAGAACTTGAGATAGGGTTGTTCCCACTGATAAAAGCACTCTCCCTAATCGATAGAGAGGATATTTATTCGCGTGAACAAAACCGCTCCCTGCTCGATTTTCTGAATGTGATGTATGTGGCCTTTACACGGCCAAGAAAAGCACTGTTCATCCTGGCAAACAACAACGATGAAACAAAAAGAGGAAAACTCGCTACCTATCTGGTTGAATATTTAAAAAAAGAAAACCTGTTCGATGAGAACCAGCTTACCTACCATTTTGGTCAACTTCCCGGTCATACCATACACAATGACAGGAACCTCCATCCAAACCAACTCACCACCTGGTCTTCTTACCCATGGAAAGACGACCGGTGGGTAACCAAACCCGATGAAACGCTGTTTTTTGATGCAATAAAAACCTCCGGGCGGGATTATGGAATCATGCTGCATCAGCTGTTGGCCCATATTATCGACCACCGGGATATTGAATTCCAGGTGAACTTCCGGCTTTCATCGGGCACCTTCACTACAGGGGAAGCTGAATTATTGACCTCCATTTTAAAACAGCTTGTTCAACATCCAACATTACAGCCCTATTTCACTCCCGGAGTTTGGTGCAAGAACGAAACTGAACTCTTGCTCGATAGTGGAGAAATCATCCGACTCGACCGTGTGGTAAAGTCAGATAACAAGTTGGTAATCATCGATTATAAAACAGGTGTAAAGAGTCCTGAGCATTCCGTGCAAATGGAAAAATACCGGCAGGCACTAACTAATCTTGGTTATGGCGAGGTGAAGGCATTGTTGGTTTACTTAAAGGATGAGATTGAGATAGAAGAGGTGGTATAAAAACATACGAAAATTCCTTACTTAAACACCTTCATTTCATCGAGTGCTTTCCTGTATTTGTAGGCGTTTCGATTGTGTTGCGCATATGATTTGGTGAAAACATGATATCCCGACAGGTCATCTTTTGCACAAAAAAACAGGTTTTCTTCATGACTATGATTTAACACGGCATCGATGGAAGCGATGGATGGAATGCAAATAGGCCCTGGAGGTAAACCCGGATTTTTGTAAGTGTTGTATGGTGATTCGATGTCTTTATGCACATTCAACACCCGATGAATGTTCTTATCATTTAGCGCGTAAACCAGGGTGGGATCGGCCTGCAACAGCCATCCTGCATCCAACCTGTTGACGTAAACTCCCGCGATCAGGGCTTTTTCATCATTTTTATTGGTTTCCTTTTCAACGATGCTCGCAAGTGTAATTACTTGTGGGATGGTCATATTCATATTCCTGGCTTGCATCTTACGGGCGTCATTCCAAAAAGTCAGGTATTCCTCCTCCATCCTTTCAGTAAAACCGCTTGCACTGGTATTCCAATAAAATTCATAGGTATTTGGAATAAAAAGACAAGAAATGGTTTCTTTGGTCAGGTTGAATTTTTGTAAAGTAGCCTCATTGGTCAGGAAAACCACGATGGAGGCTGAATCAGCCTCAATTTGTTCAGAAACCCTGCCGGCCAGTTGGTATATGTCGCGTTGGTTGTTAAAAACCACCCTGACGGGAACCTGTTTTCCGGACCGCAACATATCGATTAGCGCATTATTACTCAGGTTGTTTTGAATAACGTAATGACCCGGTTTCACTAATTCGGGATAGTTTTTTTTGTGAGCCCACCACTCGAAATTCGCTCTGTGAACAATGAGCCCTTTTTCATACAATATTGATTTCACCTGATCGAAATCAGCATCGGTGGGTATAAATACAGATACCGGTTCTCCGGAAGGAGTCCAAACATTGGGCTGGAGCACGATTTCATACATAAACCACGAGATCGCAGCAGTTACCACTACTAGAATAACTATAAGCCATAAAAATATTCTTGCGAATATACTTTTCTTCTTTTTATTGCTTCCGTATCTGTGATGATAATAAGTCATTTTAACCTGGTTTAACTGTTTCTATTAATTGATAAAAATGAACATCTACACTAGTAATCCCTCTTATTAACCATTGTTTCTTTATTCCGGTTAACTTAAACCCTGCTTTTTCGAACAATTTAATACTGGAGGTATTGTCTTGTTCAATCTCGCAATAAAGCTGATTGAGTTTCAAATATCCAAGGGCATACCGAATCAGAATTTTCAAAGCAATAGCCGCCAAACCCTTTCCTCTTTCATCTTCGAGTAACGTTATACCCACGCCGGCCCGTTTATGTTTCGGTTCGAAGTCAAAAATATCAATTGTGCCGATGGTTTTACACTTTTTACCATCCACTTTTTCAATGATGAAGCGGATTTGCCTTGATGAATAGATATCCTTATCCGATTGAAGTACATATTGTTCCAGATCAAACCTTGAAAAAGGGGACTGGGTATTGCTTAGGTGCCACAGTCGGCTGTCGTTTTCCAGGTCGAATAAAAAATCCACATCATCGGGCTCGGGTGCCCGAAGTTTGATCCCATTCATCTGTAACATATTTTTCATATCAAATCGCTTTAATCAATTTTCAATTCACTGGTAAAAAAGTGTCAACCCTCAGCTAACTGATCAATTCCACATCACCCTTACAAATCAATTCAGCCGGACCACGAAGCCAAATCTGGGTTCTCCCCCATTCTTCAACCTGATAATCGACTAAAAACGGTCCGCCAGGGGTTTCTATTTTCCAACTGTTTTCACCAAACTTGAGTCCAGCCACAATGGCCGCAGCCGTGACACCCGTTCCACAAGAAAGGGTTTCGTCCTCCACGCCCCTTTCGTAAGTACGGACAAAAAGACCTTCCGGGCTTACCTCTACAAAATTGACATTCACACCCCCGACATCAGGACGTTTGTTATAGCGAATCTGTTTTCCCAGTGTGCACACATCCAGGCTGCGAACATTATTTACAAATTTTACCAGATGCGGCGATCCGGTATTGAGGAAAAAATCATCTCCATCACGGTCAACATGCTTAACATCTTGCATCTGCAAAGAGACAAACCACTCGGAACCAGGTTTGATCACCCGCTCAACAACAGCCTGATGAACCCCGTCAAAGGCATCAAACGAAAGTGTGCCGGTGGCATATCCACGCATAAAAGCAAAGGCCGCAACACACCTTCCACCGTTACCACACATGGTTCCTTCTAAACCATCCGAATTGTAATACTTCATGGTAAAAGCATGCTCTATTGATGGAAGAACCAGTATTAAACCATCCGCACCCACCCCAAAGCGGCGGTGACAAACCCTCCTGATTTGGCTGTCTGTCAGATTGACCGATTGAGACAGGCTGTCAACCAAAATAAAATCGTTGCCATTGCCATGAAATTTATAAAACGGTAGATTCATAATCAGTAAACTATTTAATTAGAAAAATAAGGTGCAACTTAACATTTATTAACCTTTAAAAAATAATTTCAGTAGGCAAATCTACGTTAACAAGCAAAAATACACGAGAAAAATGAAACTAAGTTCGTTTACAAAAAGTTTTTTAGGAGGCGCCGCCGGTGCAACCCTGGTTTTGTTATTGGTATTTTTTTCAGAATCAAATAATAAAACCAAATCTCAATCTGCCCAGCCTTCGGATGTGGAGATAAGTCAATCGCAATCTATACCCGTCCATCAGTCTTCCTATCTACCAGAGGCTACCACTGATTTCAGGAAAGCAGCCACCAAGTCATTAAATGCAGTGGTTCATATAAAATCTGAAATATTAACTGCCAATACCTCGTACTATGATTTCTTTGGACCATTTAAGGATTATTTTAACCACTATCCTGAACGGCAAAATGTATATGCTGCTTTTGGTTCGGGTGTGATTATATCTGCAGATGGTTATATCGTGACCAACAACCATGTGGTAAACGGTGCAGACAAAGTAAGTGTTAAATTTAACGATGGGCATGAGGCTGAAGCGCAGATTGTCGGGCTCGATCCATCAACTGATTTGGCCTTAATAAAAGTAGACAGGGACGATTTGCCGTTTCTTACGTATGGCGATTCGGACGCTCTTCAGGTTGGCGATTGGGTACTGGCCGTTGGCAATCCATTTAACCTCACCTCCACGGTAACAGCCGGTATTGTCAGTGCGAAAGCACGCAATATCAACATCTTGGGATCAAAATCAGCCATTGAATCCTTTATTCAAACAGATGCAGCGGTAAATCGGGGAAACAGCGGTGGTGCTTTGGTGAACACGGAGGGTGAACTGGTGGGAATAAATGCCGCCATTGCCTCTCATACCGGGGTTTACGAAGGATATTCATTTGCGATTCCTGTCAATATCGTTCGTAAGGTGGTTGACGACTTGATGGAATACGGTGAAATTCAACGCGCTTATATCGGAGTTCAGATACAGGATGTGAATGCTGAATTGGCAGAGAATTTGAATTTGAAAGAGGTTAAAGGGGTCTATATCAACGGCGTGGTTGAGAGCAGCGGGGCATACGAAGCGGGTCTTCAGAAAGGAGACGTTATACTGTCCATCGATGAAAGACCCACCAATACAACTTCGTCACTCATGGGAGTGATAGCCCAATATAGTCCCGGGAACAAAGTTAAGGTCATGGTAAATCGTGGCAACAAATTGAAGACCGTTGAAGTGGTACTTAAAAATGAAAGTGGGACAACGGCCATTGTCAGGGCAGGCGATTCATTTTTTAGCGCCCAATTGTCAGCTGAATTACAACCAGTTGTCCAGGAAGAAAAAGAGCACTTACAAATCCCCGCAGGTTTAAAAGTAATTCGGCTTGAAGACGGTATCCTGAAACAAGGAGGTATCAACAAAGGCCTTATCTTGTACGAAATCAATGGGATAAGAATAAAAACCCAGCAGAACCTGGACGAGGCATTGAACCAATCGCGGAGTAATATTATCCGGTTAAAAGGCATTTATCCCAACGGGGCAAGAATTTCTTACGAATTCATGAAATAATGTTTGTTATTTAGATTTATTTTTAATAAATTGCGTCCCCAATTTTGAAGCAAACTTCAAATTACAAATCCGCACTATGAGACAACTTAAAATATCAAAATCGATCACCAATCGGAATACTGCTTCCCTCGACAAATATCTGCAAGACATTGGAAAAGAGGAGTTAATAACGGCAGAGGAGGAAGTAGATTTAGCCCGTCGCATCAAAACCGGTGACCGGATTGCCCTTGAAAAACTCACCAAAGCCAACCTGCGTTTTGTTGTGTCGGTATCGAAACAATACCAAAACCAAGGGTTAAGTTTGCAGGATATGATCAACGAAGGCAATCTAGGTTTGATTAAAGCAGCACAACGTTTTGATGAAACCCGTGGCTTTAAATTCATCTCATATGCCGTTTGGTGGATTCGCCAATCCATTTTACAGGCTCTTGCCGAACAATCGCGTATTGTCAGATTACCGTTAAACCAGGTGGGTTCGTTAAACAAAATTAAGAAAACCACTTCAAGGCTGGAGCAAAAGTATGAGCGTATGCCTTCTGAATCTGAGATTGCCCAGGAAATGGAAGTGGCCGATCACAAGATCAATTCGGCCATGAAAATCGCGACCAAATACGTTTCGATGGATGCACCTCTGGGAGAAGAAGACGACACAAGTTTTCTGGATATGTACATTCCTCGGGATGCAGAAGAAACAGATGAGTCGCTGATGAGGGAAAGTCTGGGAAGCGAAATCCAGCGATCGCTGGCCTCGTTAAGCGACAAAGAACGCGATGTCATCAACATGTACTATGGCATCGGGATGAACCATGGATTTACGCTGGAAGAAATCGGCGATAAATTCGACCTCACCCGCGAACGGGTGCGACAAATTAAAGAAAAAGCCATACGGCGACTGCGTCATACCGCAAGAAGCAGACTCTTAAAGGCGTATTTAGGACAATAATTAAATTTAAAGAATAAAAAGGTGGTTTTGTTGCAAAACCACCTTTTTTTATACATTTGCTTTACAGCTATTACACTATTTGATTACAAAAAAAAGATGAACATGGTACCAAAAAAAAACATGAATGGCCATTACGAAGAATCGCTGAGTGAGTGGGCTCACAAGGAAATGATTGCCAATGAATTTATCACCGTCCTCACCAAACTTTTTTATGAAAAATCCATTGAACTTGTTTTGTTCAGAAGCCAACTTATTGACAGAAGTGCCAGTTTAATTCTGTACCGGCATTCCTATGTCGAAAACATCATCAACAAACAGCTCGAAATAGGGGATTCTCTCATGCTGGCCAAGGCGATCCTCCATTGTGGTGTGGGACCTTCTAAACTTGATATTGGCAGACTCAACGGAGAGTGGCTCAAAGAAAAGGGCCAATTTGTTAATGCAGAAGATTTTATCAAATTTAAACTCAAAGACTACATCGGTAACAAACCGAATTTTGAAAATCCGGTGGATGTAGTGCTTTATGGTTTTGGACGCATTGGCCGCTTACTGGCCCGCGAACTGATTATCCAGGGCAACGGACATCAACTTCGCGTACGTGCCATTGTTACCCGCGGCAACGATGATGAACAAATTACAAAACGTGCTTCCCTGTTCCGTCACGACTCGGTTCATGGGCCTTTCAGGGGTGTAGCCATCGAAGATCTTGACGACAAAACCATCTATATCAACGGGCACAAGGTTTTGATGCTAAATGCTTCAAATCCGGAAGACATCGACTATACCGAGTATGGCATCAACAATGCCGTGCTGATCGACAATACCGGTATTTTCCGCGACCGGGATACCCTGAGCCGTCACCTGAATGCCAAAGGAATTGCCAAAGTTTTGTTAACAGCACCCGGAAAGGGCGATATTCCAAACATCGTATTTGGCGTTAACGAAAAGTCGGTGAACTACAAAGAAGAAACCATTTTTTCGGCTGCTTCTTGTACTACCAATGCGTCAGCGCCCATTTTATCGGTTTTGGAGCGTGAAATCGGCATCGAAAAAGGACATCTGGAGACAGTTCACTCGTACACCAACGACCAGAACCTCCTGGACAACATGCACAAAAAATCACGCAGAGGCCGTTCTGCACCTCTTAATCTGGTTATTACCGAAACCGGAGCTGCCTCGGCTGTCACAAAAATCATCCCCGGCCTCAAGGGTAAACTTACCGGAAATGCCATTCGCGTTCCCACTCCAAATGTTTCGTTGGTGGTTCTTAACTTAAGCCTGAACCGTGAAACCTCCAAAGAAGAAATCAATGAGATGATGCGCCAGGCTTCCCTTTCGGGAGATTTGGTGGCCCAGATAAAATATTCCACCTCAGCCGATGCCGTTTCTTCAGATTATATTGGAGAGCCGGCTACCAGCGTTTTCGACAGCCTGGCAACCATTGTGTCGGAAGACAAGAAAAATGTGGTGCTGTATATCTGGTACGACAACGAGTTTGGATATGCCTTGCAGGTGATTCGCGTAGCTAAAAATATGGCCGGAGTTAAACGACCCACTTACTATTAAAAAATCAGACAGGTTATTCAGCCGGTATTTCTTTAGGGGAATACCGGCTTTTTTATAAACACATGTAAACCATATAACTATCTATTTATTAACCAACAATAAACATCCTAACAAGCCGGTAAAAGAATAAATAAAAATTTCAATAGCCACAAACCTCCTGATTGCTATATTTGCATTTTCTTAGGGCATCAATTTTTTATCCACCACATGAATAAACACGTTAAGTACATTTTCGTAACCGGAGGTGTTTCTTCCTCTTTAGGTAAAGGAATCATTTCGTCATCTTTGGCAAAACTGCTCCAGGGCAGGGGTTTTTCTGTCACCATTCAAAAGCTTGATCCCTACATCAATATCGATCCGGGCACGCTAAATCCATACGAACATGGTGAATGTTACGTAACGGAAGATGGTGCCGAGACCGACCTCGACCTTGGCCATTACGAACGGTTTTCGAACACGCCTACTTCGCAGGCAAACAACGTAACCACCGGACGAATTTATCAGAACGTGATTGAGAAAGAACGTCGTGGTGAATATCTGGGCACCACGGTTCAGGTGGTTCCTCACATTACGGACGAGATTAAAAGATGCATTAAAATTTTAGGTGAAACGGGCAAATACGACTTTGTAATCACCGAGATTGGCGGAACCGTGGGCGACATTGAATCGTTTCCGTTTATCGAGACCGTCCGTCAGATGAAATGGGAGTTGGAAAATGACTGTGCCGTAATTCATCTCACCCTGGTACCTTATTTAAAGGCTGCCGGGGAGTTGAAAACCAAACCCACCCAGCATTCGGTAAAAACCATGCTGGAACAGGGAGTGCAACCCGACATCATCGTATGCCGTACCGAACATCCTTTAAATGATGGTATTAAACGAAAAATAGCCCAGTTTTGCAATGTTTCGCACAACAATGTAATCGAATCCATTGATGCAGAAACCATCTACGATGTGCCCTTACTCATGAAAGACGAGCAACTCGATATTGCCGTTTTAAGGAAAACACAAACTCCTGTTCCGGAACAGCTGGACTTAAAAAACTGGGAAAATTTTATCCGCCGTTTGAAGAACCCAAAACAGGAAATCACCATTGGATTGGTAGGTAAATATGTTGAATTAAAGGATGCCTACAAGTCCATTCATGAGTCGTTTGTACACGGTGGTTCGGCCAACGAAACCAAGGTTCATGTCAAATCCCTCCAATCGGAGCGAATCACCAAAGAAAATGTAAACGAAAAACTGGCCGGACTGGATGGTGTTTTGGTGGCCCCCGGATTTGGTGGCCGCGGCATTGAAGGCAAAATTGAAGCGGTAAGGTACGCGCGTGAAAACAAGATTCCTTTCCTTGGAATCTGTTTGGGAATGCAGTGTGCAGCCATTGAGTTTACCCGCAATGTGTTGAAACTTGAAGAAGCCCATTCTACAGAAATTGACCCCAATACTCCGTATCCGGTAATTGACCTGATGGAAGAACAGAAAAGCGTGAAGGACCTGGGAGGCAGCATGCGCCTGGGATCGTACGACTGTGAACTAAAAAAAGACAGCCTGGTTTATGGATTGTACGGAACCAACATGATAAAAGAACGCCATCGTCACCGTTACGAATTCAACAACGAATACCGCATCCGGTTTGAGGAAAACGGTATGGCAATAACGGGGATCAATCCACAGGAAGATTTGGTGGAAATCATTGAATTAAAGGATCATCCATGGTTTGTTGGCGTTCAGTTTCATCCTGAATACAAGAGCACTGTAAAACAACCTCATCCGCTTTTTGTAGGGTTTGTAAAGGCTGCCGGTGAATATCACCAAAGACAAAAGTAAATTTCAGGTATGGGTCGATCGCCAATAGGGATTTGGATCTTCCTCCTCTTCATCCTCCAGTTCCCAACTATATTTACGCCGTTGCGGGCCTTGTGTGCGATAATACAGGGCCATAATCACTCCTGAAACCAATCCACCCAGATGTCCTTCCCAACTGATGTTTTTTTCCTTGGGGAAGAAATCGGGGAAAACCCCCCAAATCATACTTCCGTACAAAAATGCCACGATCAGCGAAAGTGCGGCAAGGCCTTTTACATCCCGGATAATTCCGCTTAAAAACAAAAAGGCCGACAAGCCATAAATCACCCCACTGGCCCCGATGTGCCACGATGGACGACCGCCAAACCAAACCCACATTCCCGAAAGCAGCCAAATTCCAATCAGGACCTTCCATGAAATCTCGCGATAGAAATAAAACAAAGCAGTGGACAAAACCAAAAATGGAACTGTATTGGCCATTAAATGACTCCAACCTCCATGAATAAATGGCATCAGGAGTATGCCCGGCAATCCGTCCAACGACAGCGGATGAACTCCTAAAAATCCCACATCGGTTTTGAAGAGGATTTCAAAAATTTTCACCAACCACATGAAAACGAGCAGATATACCGGAGGTAACAGGGCGGCCACGAATCTTTTTCTTTCAATTTTCATATTTTGTCGCCCGTTCATTTTAAGGCTGATATTTCAGTCCTCAAATAACATGCCCTTTATTCGAATTTAACCTCAAAGTGACATTAACCACTTACATTTGCAAAAAAATACACCATTTCATGAAACCTTTAAACCTTTTGCTCATTTACTTGTCATTAATACTTATTGAAGGTTGTAACACCTGTGAAGTAAAAAATATTGTGGCTACCGTGAATCAAACCACATACCTCGAAAATGTATCCTCTGCGTCAGCTGCCTGGTATCAGGATGGCACCACTTATATCGCCGGCGATGATATCCCATGGCTTTATCAACTCGACAATAGTTACAACATTTTGAATAAAACGCAGTTAAGTCACCTAGACAGCCTGATAAATGGGCGGACTCCGGGAAGCATCAAAGCCGATTTTGAATCGATGGATGTTTTTGAATTGCATGGCCGTGAAATGATGATGGTGGTTTCGAGTGGTTCGAAAAAGGTTACACGCGATACAGCTTATCTTTTCCCTTTGGCAACAAGAGCCCCGATTTATAAAAAAAATGTCCGCGACCTTTTTGATACAATTAGTGCACAGTCAGGCATTAAGTCGGGTGAACTCAATATCGAGGGCCTGGTCGTTGCCAATGAGCATGTTTATTTATTGCAACGTGGCAATGTTACTTCCAACTTTGTCGTTAGCATATCGCACGAGGCCTTTTTTGATTACTTTTTAAACAATACATCCGTACCTGAGATCATGATCTATCGGTTTGAACTTCCCCAATTCGAAGGCGTTTCCGCCGGATTTTCAGGTGCTTGTAGTTCGCCTGACCAAGCCGGATTGTTTTTTACAGCTTCGCTTGAGAACACAAAAACAGCCACAGCCGATGGCGAAGTATTGGGCAGTTACATCGGATACATCCCGTTTTGCGGACTCGAAAAAGGAATTTTCTCCATTTGCAACCTTACATATAAAGATAAACAATTCACAAAAAAACTTGAAAGCATCACCCTAAAAAATACCCTTTCAGAAGGTGTTTATGAGGTGATTGGAGTCGGCGACAATGATGATGGCAGCTCCGACATCATCGAACTGACCCTCAGTTTAAAATAACCTGAAATATGAATAAACTCTTTTGGATTTCTCTTATCCTGTTTTTAATTTTCTACACCTTTACAGCGCAATCCTTTGCTGAAAACATCGCAAAAGGAGTTACCCTGAGCGGACATATTTACGACAAGGAAAATGGGGAATCGCTTCCGGGTGCCACGGTGTATGTTTCCAACACTAAATCAGGTACCTCTTCAAACAACTACGGGTTTTACAGCATGACCTTACCCGTTGGCTCTTACCATGTGGTTTATTCTTTTTTGGGATACAACGATTACATAATTGATATTGAATTACATAACGATACAACACTCACCATCGAAATGGTTTCAACCAGTCAGGATTTAAATGAGGTTGAAGTAACAGGATTTGCCAAAAACGAGAACGTGGTGAATGCGCAGATGAGTGTCAACAGCATTTCGGCCAAAACAATTGCATCCATCCCATCGTTGATGGGCGAGGTAGACCTGATAAAAGCCCTTCAACTTCTGCCCGGGGTAAAATTTGTGGCCGAAGGATCGTCGGGGTTGAGTGTTCGCGGCGGTGGGCCAGACCAGAACCTGATTCTGCTGGATGAAGCCACCATCTACAACGCAGGACACCTGATGGGATTTTTCTCCGTTTTTAATAACGATGCCGTAAAAAGTGTTGACCTGTACAAAGGCGATCTGCCTGCCAAATATGGTGGTCGGTTGGCATCAATGATAGATGTGCGGATGAAAGACGGCAACACAAAAGGTTTCCATGGAAATGGTGGTATCGGACTGATCAGCAGCAGATTGCTGCTCGAAGGACCGGTTGTAAAGGACAAGGTCGCCTTTATGGTGGCGGGCAGGCGATCGTATGCTGATTTATTTCTCCGTTTGTCGCCGGACGAAGACATCAACAGCAACATCCTGTATTTCTACGATTTAAACATGAAGGTCAACTATAACATCAACGGCAATAACCACCTGTATCTATCGGGCTATTTTGGGAAAGATGTGTTTAAAAGCGGATTGTTTGGTATGAATTGGGGAAATGCCACCGGAACGGTGCGGTGGAACCACATCTTCAACAAGAAACTCTTTTCCAATTTAACCTTTGTGGCCAGCCGGTTTAATTATCAGTTGGGGGTATCGGATAATTCCGCCAATGGATTCGACTGGCAATCATCACTGGACGATTATAACCTGAGGCAGGACTTTCAATGGTTTGCCAATCCAAATAACCTGGTGACCTTTGGATATTCAACCTTATATCACAATTTCTTTCCCGGTGTAATTCAGGGAACAAACAAGGATTCGTTTATCACCAAATACCAGCTTAACAACCAGCATGCCCTCGAAAGCGCCGTGTTTATCAGCAATGAACATAAGCTGGGTGCCCTGTTTATCCTGAAATATGGGTTTAGGGTCAGCATGTTCAACAACATCGGGTCAGCTACCAACTATCAATTTGACAGTCAGGGAAATGTTGCTGATTCCACTTCGCATGGAGCAATGGATTTTTATAACAGTTATACCGGTTTTGAGCCGCGGCTGGGCATTGTTTTCCTTGTGAACGAATCCAGTTCGGTAAAAGGCAGTTACAGCAAGAACCACCAGTATATTCAACAAGCACAAAATTCTACGGCCGGATCACCGCTGCACATTTGGTTTCCGAGCAGCCCGAACGTAAAACCCCAAATCGGGCATCAGTTTGCGTTGGGATACTTCAGAAATTTCAGGGAAAATGTATTCGAAACCTCCATCGAGGTGTATTACAAATATTCAAACAGTGCCATCGACTACCGCGATCATGCCGACTTACTGCTGAACAAATATTTTGAAGGAGAACTGCTTTTCGGCAAAAGTTGGGGTTATGGCGCTGAGCTGATGGTGAAAAAAAACAGCGGGAAACTCACAGGTTGGTTGAGTTATACTTTGTCGAAGTCGCTTCGCAAAATCAACGGTATCAACGATGGAAACGAATATCCATCGCCCTACGACCGACCCAACGACATCTCTCTGGTGATGAATTACGATTTGAATACACGTGTAAGCTTCGGATTTACCTGGGTTTATTCTTCAGGGAATCCGGTCACCTTCCCGGTAGGCCGGTTCGATTACGACAATACCACTGTGCCGGTTTATTCAAAACGCAACAGCTACCGCATGCCCGATTATCATCGGCTGGACCTGAGCATTACCTGGCGCGAAAAGTACAAACCCGAGAAAAAATGGCACAGCGAGTTTAACGTTTCCGTGTACAATGCCTACAACCGCAAGAACCCATACGTGATCAATTTTCAGAGCGAACCCGACAACCCAAATGTTACCTATGCCGAATCTACCTATCTGTTTGGCATCATTCCATCCTTTACCTACAACTTTAAATTCTGATCATGAAAAAGAAATTCCAAATTTATATCTCTCTGGTTATGTTGATTTTGGCCATTAGTTCGTGTACCGAACGCATCAACATCGACCTGGATGAAAGTTACGTACGACTTGCCGTTGAAGGGTATATTACGCCTGAAGAAGGGGAACAACATGTAAAGCTCACCAAAACGTCTGATTATTTCTACAACAATCCGCCGCAAGGTGTAACGCAGGCTCAGGTGAAGGTAACAACGGGCGATTCGGCTGTCCTTTTTGTTGAAGACCTTGAAAATCCGGGATATTACAGGGCACCGATCGATTTCAGGGGAATTCCGCAACAGACCTATTCGCTTGAAATCCAACTAAAGGATGCCATCAACAATTCGGTCTATTACCAATCTACCGAAATCATGCCACATCAACCCGCCGTGATCGATTCCATTGAGTTGGAATACAATGCACGATGGGAACGCTGGCTGGTGCATTTATATGCCTGGGAACCACCGTCAGTTAATTATTATCTTTTCAACGGATATGTGAACGGAGAAATCATCACCGACAGTGTTTCGCGAAAGAGTGTAACGGACGACAAGCTCTATAACGGCAATTACACCGGTGGCATAACGGTAATGGTACTTTACAAAGACGAGATTTCTCCGGGAGACACCTTCACCTTGTCGTTATCGAACATCACCAAGAGCTATTATGATTTCATCCTCAATGTGCAGGAAGAAATCCAGCCCAAGAACCCGTTGTTTAGTGGTCCGCCCGCCAATGTCATCAGCAATATCGACAACGATGCCGTGGGATACTTCGCGGCCTTTTCTTCCTCTTATGCCAGCGTGCTGGTTACCGTGCCTGAAGATTGGAAATAGCGGGATTTTGTCTATTACTTCTTTCAGATTTTCGGACCACCTTTCTGAGTGAAAAAGTCATTTGCAGAAAGGCCATTAATAAACTGGCGGATTTCCTGAAATAACTTGCTTTTTTTACCAACCCGGAATAAATTCCGGGGTTACAATGTCGGTCGTGCCCACGGCACTTGGGATAGAGGGGAAGTCCTGCTTATTAGCAACAGGCAATTTTTTTAATCAGTCAACTTTGAAATAATTGTCTGGATTTTATTTTTTGTTGATTTAGCAATCTGTCCCATGATCATTTCAACCATGTCTTTCTCTAGTGTGGCTATCTTATGAATACGAATCACAGAAGGTAATTTAAGCCCTGAATTTTTCCAATCATTATTAATTGTCATAAATTGAGTCCGAGTCAGCATATCCTTTTAAAAATTGACTTTGAGTAGTTTGCTGGAAAATCAAATCATCATATATATCAGAGTCATCTACAAGTACAATAACCCTAACATCCTTTTCGCCATTGGTTCTTAACTCAGATTGTAGCTTTGTCGGAATCAAAATTTGATTATCCTTAATTTTTGATTTAAATTCTAATGCCCTCATTGTAAAAATCTTTATGCAAAGATAATCAATATATTTTTTAAGTTCCAGTGTGTTATAAATGTATGTTTTTCTTGCTCACAACGCCGAATTATCTTCACCTCTCTGGCGCGCGCTTTTTTCGACGCGTGCCTTTACCACTGACCCAACCTATGCCACTTCCGATATCCCAAACTTCAAACTTAGCATAGCCCGTTAGTCATAATTTAACCAGCGCTCGATTTGTTAATATACAAAGTGTTGTGTTAATGGTAGGCGAAACATTCTGATGCAAGAGCGGAGGCTAAGATAGTAATTTATTTTTTTACAATCTTTCCAAAACAGACTTCACGGTCACCTTTAAAATCAGCTATTTTAACAATATAAAGTCCTTTACTAAGACTTGAAATATCTATACTATCATCAGTTTCACCACTTAATTGCTCAATTCCATTTATTAAATAAATACTATATGAGATTTTTCTGGTATGACTTAATTGGACATAATCTACTGCTGGATTGGGATACAAATAATCCTGACTATTCCAATCATCGTTTGCTATAAATGTTGGAATGCAATCCGTTTCAAATGGTGTAAAAGTTACAATTCCAAGTGATGCATCATCATAAGCATCATAAATGGTAAATCCAATTTCAACTTCATTATCTGAACACCAACAATTGTTAGGGATATTAATGGGATAATTTTGCATGTGCTGAAAATTATAGATTGTATTGTTACAAATCACATTGTTATAAATTACTTCTCCTGGCACCTGTACTCTGGAATAATCACATAAAATCCCTATTTCAGTTATGAAACCGGATGGGTAATCGTATCTGGCGATGATCGGGTAATGACTAACAGTAATAATTCCATATTATTCGTCACAAACAAACAATATGTTGTATATTTGTTTGTTGATAAAGAATAATAAATTATTTGTTATGAATAAGGACCGGATTAAAGAAATTTTATTTGATCAAAAAGAAGTTTTTGAGAGCAAAAAAAATCTGATTTTCAGGGATATAAATCTTGATAATTACATCGCTTCCAAACAAATAATTGTAATTACCGGGGTAAGGCGTTGTGGTAAATCTTCCCTGCTGTTTTTGATCAAAGAAAAAATGGGATTGAACGAGGGCGAGTATTGCTATTTTAATTTTGATGACGAACGCGTTGTGGCTGAAACAGATATGCTGGATAAATTGTTAAGTATCCATCGTGAGATATACGGTAAAAACCCTATCCTTTTTTTTGATGAAATCCAAAACGTAAAAAACTGGGAAAAGTTCATAAACCGTGTTTATGAACAAGAAATCAAAGTTTTTATAACCGGCTCAAATGCAAAACTATTAAGTTCCGAAATTTCAACATCCCTTACCGGGCGAAACCTAAACATAGAATTATTGCCGTTTTCGTTTAAAGAGATATTGCTTTTTAAAGACATCAACTATGATTTAAACATACTTACATCTGCTAAAAAATCACAGATTGTTGGCGCTTTTGATCAATACATGAAACAAGGTGGCTTTCCGTTGGTAGTAAAAGAAAATAATATTGATTTGCTAAATCAATATTTTCAGGATATTTTATATAGGGATATTATTGCCCGCTATCGGTTGAGCCAGGTTGACGAACTCCGTCAAATGGCAATTTATTTTTTTGCAAATGCTTCAAAACTATTCTCTTATGCTACCCTGCAAAAAATAACAGGAATAAAGAGCCTTAGTACGATTAAGGATTATCTTGGTTTTTACAATCAATCCTATCTGTTTTTTTACCTTTATAAGTTCGATTTTTCCATAAAAAAGCAAATGATGAATTCCCGCAAAGCGTTTTCAATTGATCCGGGCCTGATTAACAGGATAGGGTTTAATTTTTCGGAAAATAAAGGCAGGATACTCGAAAATATTGTGTTTCTAGAACTTAAACGACGAAAACTTGAATTTTTCTATTACTCAGGGAAAAACGAATGTGATTTTGTTATCATGCAGGGAACCCGGCTTACACAAGCTATACAGGTTTCATATCTGGTTAATTATGAGAATATTGAAAGGGAAACGAATGGATTGCTTGAGGTTAAGGACAAATATAATATAACAGATTTACAGTTGCTTGTGTATGATGACGATTTGCCCATAAATGTTGCCGACGAAATAAAAGTTATGCCGGTATGGAAATGGCTGTTATGGTAAAAACGGGATAAATTATCGCATATAATTAACCCCGACCACGGTTGGTGAGCCTGTCGAATCAAGGTCGGGGAAAATAGATAATCAATACAACATGGGCTTTAGCTCAAACTTTAGGTGCGGTATCGAATACGCAAATTTATCCCGTTTGCAGTATAAAAGATTTTTGATAAAGTCAAATTACAAAAAAAAACGAACATGAAAAACTATCTGAAATTGATTTTTCTGATAGTAGCCTTAGCCGCTGTTAAATTTGCCTATCCGGCACAAATTACTGCAGACGTGGCCCAAACAGCCGGAAAAAACTTCCTCCTTTCAAGAAACATCCCGGCAGTTGACTTTCAATTGGCCGAGACCAAAACCATTGATGGCCAAACCCTATATTACATTTTCAATACCGGCAGTAAAGGATTTGTGGTTGTTTCGGCTGATGATCAGGTTCTTCCGGTATTGGCTTATTCCAATGAATCAGACTGGACAGCTTTTAGTGATACCCTGCATGGGAATAATGTCCGGGGCTGGATGGAAAGTTATGAAAAACAGATACTTGAAGTAAAAACCAATGATATCCCTGCTTCTGAGGATATTGTTTCACAATGGCAGCTGTTATTATCGGGACAGTTTGTGCGCAGCACAACAACTGTTGTCCCCCAACGCTGGCACACGTTTAGCGAAAGCGTAACGCGTGACTAACACCACTTACTTTGCATACAACAACAACAAAACCGGCGCTAATCATAGCTGAACCCGTTTCTAATCGCTTAAAATTTTATATTTTTCAATACAAGTAAGGCACTCGTTTTACTTGTCTGCCGGTTTAGCTGCCTCCATGCCTTCGGCAGATAAATCGGTAGGTGAACCTGCCGTAGGAACGGAGGCATGGAGGAATGGAGGCAACAGACGAGTTCTGGCTGTTATGTTCCGGAATATTTTATAACAACCACACTTACAGATGAAGTAGGCATCCGAAACATTCCCGCTCCAGTGAGGGTGGGTGACTCAATATTATAACTGAAACTATCTTGTTTTGACGGCGCAAGTTATACTTCAGGTATATCATGCGCAGTTTTTTATTCATGCTTTACTTCGATTAAATTTTCAACGGCGAAACCGTTTCTTTTGGCTGTACTCAACAATTTTAAATAGATCGCGCTGTCCAACTCTTTAGTCCTTGAAAGAATCCACAAATATTTTCTTGAAGGGGTTCCCACCAGCACATAATGATAATCCTTATCCAAAGCAATAACGTAATAATCACTCGAAAAAGGCCAGAAGAAGCGCACTTTTAACCTGCCCTGGTTGTTGACATTTGGTAACCAGGCAGTTCCTTTGGCCGATTTATATTCACCCTTATTTACGGAGAATCCTTTGTTCAAAATTGCTATCCTGCCATTTTTTTTAATCGTGTAATTGGCCGTTACACGCTCCAACCCTGCCTCAAAGGAGTTGGGTAACCGGGCAATTTCGTACCAATGCCCGGCATATTTTTCAAAATCAAGGGATTGAACTGTGGGGAGTTCTCTGGTGGATTTACATGACATAAGGCCAGACATGGTCACTATGATGATGGCTAACCTGTTCAAAGTTCTTTTTGATACGATTGAATAGAGTGGCTGCATCCTGAATTATTTTTAGGTTTCTTTCTTTGTGATTTTAAAACCAAATATAATTCAATTCTTTAAATAATGGGGACTCCAATATTAGGAGCACCCACTTTATCAGTATCTGGATATTTCAGGTTAACGATTTCAACAGTGAATCTACCTCCTGTTAATGTTTTAACTCAATGTAATCACCATCGGCAAAATAAGTTGCTGAGGTATTCCATATTTTGGATGAACCGGAAGTTTCAATCTTCCAAAAGATATAATTGGCATTCAAGAGGTCACCTGCCTCGTTAAGTTCGCGCGTGATTCCCAGAAAATTATAAGTACTGCAAATTTCGGGGAGAACACTTTTTATCAATCCGACTTCCTGGTTGTTGGTTGCCAGGTAGCAATTGCCGAAAATACGCACCGCATCATAAGCAGAAAGGGTATTTACATTGGGTTGTAAGCCCGTTGCCAACTGAACCCTTTCGGATAAATTAGCCGCGTTTTTTGGGGTGAAATCGGCTGTTCCCAATCCTACATTTAGGGCGGTAAAATTGACCTGTAAAGCGAAGGCTGCAGAAACCGGATTGCTTGCCATTTCGTTTATTACTGCATTTCCATCACAACCATACCACTTAACAGTACCCAGATCCGACTGAGCAGAAGCATCTTCAAACAGCATGGTCGTTTCATCGAAACCGAAACAACAAATCCCAACATTTTCAGACCCATATTGTGATTTGGCCGCAATAATCTGTGAATTCAATTCAGAAGTTAATGATGAGAATTCAGTAGTACTGATGTCATAAGGAATGGAATTTATTAAGGTTCCTCCTGCCACAACGTAATCTGTTGCAAACGCTTCGCTAAGACCTTGTCCATAGTTGTCATGACGCCAAACCACAATGACTGCGGAAATTCCATCAAAATTCAAATATTTACTAATGGCTTTCGATTGTTTGGTGTCATCGGTAACTAAACGAAAAATATTGTCATCTATAATGGCAAGTGAGGGAGCCGTACTATAAGCATTTAGCATGAGCATTTGATGGACGTTGATATAATCCATTATCGCACCAAGTTCCATGCTTGAGCTGGGTCCCCCTGCCAACAACCTGACTCCCTGAGCATAAAGCTCCTCAACTGCCTGAATTGTCGTAGATGAATCCGATTCGGTGTCGGCTATCACCAATTTAAAACGGTCGGGAGAACCTGCTTTTATCAAAAATGCATTAAAGTCATCTACTGCATATT
>PCUL01000159.1:0-22859 GCA_002771745.1 Bacteroidetes bacterium CG18_big_fil_WC_8_21_14_2_50_41_14 | reverse complement strand
ATAGAGCGTATTTTCATAGTTAGTATATTTAGTAAATGCAAATATATTCTTTAAGTTGAATACCAACTATTTTTTGATAATGAAGGGTTGAATCATCATTTCATTGTCAAGGAAAAGTGCAACAACCACGATGTAAAAGCCATCGAGTATTTCGTAAAAGATAACCAATGTCTGGGAATTTGGTGATTCTGGCTTTTCCATTAAAATAATATTTATCGCCCTCTCGCTCCCCCGCCCCCTCGTCCCTACTCACATAACCGTTCTTTCGTTAAGGTATAAATCCGTTTCCCCGCATAAGCCGCACCCAGCGCCAGCAATATCCCCAATCCCGAGCCAATAGGCGCTCCCCCTGCCGGTTGGTTGGTGTCGTCGCCGTGGCCTCCCGGTGGCGGTGGTGGTGGGTCTTGCGCGGGAAGTGCCAACAAAAGGCCTATGTTAAAAATCAATGCAATTAAAACCTTTTTGATGGTATTTTTCATGACCTATGTATTTTAAATTTAATGGATTATCTGTTTACAAGCACTATTTAATAAACAACTTCTTAGATACCGCCTTGCCATCGCCAAGCAACATGAGGATGAACAGTCCTGTTTGCTGTGGTTCCTTGATTGACTGCAGGTTATCTCCCGTAAGGGTGATGCGTTGCAGCAGTCGTCCCTGCAAGTCGAACAACCCGGCTTCATAGTAGTTTTCAGCACCTTTGAGGTAGATTTGGTTGTTTTGTAACCAGATCAATATCAGCTGGTTGGGAGTTGTTTCTTCAACGCCTACCACACCGCAATGCAACCTGAACCTTTCATCAATACTTCCTTGTTCCGCAGTAAACTGATAAGGCTGATCACTCAATTTGTGGAAAGTGCCCATGAGGCGGTCTTCGAGATAGAGGCCGTTAACCGCCAGGATTTCGTCTGTTTGTTGCAGGGTCAGGGTAAATAAGCCTTCTTCGGGAAGCAACATGCCCAAAGCAAGAGGTTCACCTGCCTGCGCAAGCGGAATGCTGTTTACTGCCAGCGACACCATATCGGACGACTGGCTATAAAGCTGTGGCACAGCCGAATTGAAGCTGAATAACTTTAGCGCATCCTGCCGGTCGCGCGTGTGCTCACTTTCATCGCGCAAGCGGATAGTGGCTTCATTGTACCAGTTTTTGTGACTCAGTCTCACAATCAATCCTTCTGTAGCCGATTGGTCTTTCAAAAAAATGCCGCCATGATCGCGGATGGCATTGGTAAAGGTAAAGTTTTGATTGTTTGATGCAATTGCAGCTACGACCATGAACCCCTGAAATGGAGCAATATAAGCACTAGCCGATCCGCCATCAACAGAAATATAGCCCTCACCGCCATCTTTGTTCGGGTCGTAGATATAGGCATAGTTATCCACAAATAAAGACCTGTCAGCATCATTCCAATCGATGGACGAGGGATAGGGGTTGCCCAACAGGTTCCATCCACTGGTATAGGTCCAGCTTTTTGATCCGCTGTTTTTAAGGGTGAACGCAACATCACCTGTGTTGGGTGTTCCGACGATCGACTTTGCCGGACTGAGAGAATTGTAAGCCACCATATATCCATTTCCGGCAACAAAATTATCGCTTCCGTTTACCTCTGAAAATGTGGGTGATGTAGTAGTATTTTTATAGTTTACCCATGTTCCCGGATCGGTTTCTTTCCAAACATAAAAATCGTCGTTATCGCCCGGGTTCCAGCCATTATCACTGATATCGGCCACCGCCGGACCACTTACCATGTGCCATGCCTGAACCGCGCCTGTTAAAGTTTGTTGCATGGTGATGGTGCCGTTGTTGGTGATATCACCCGCTGTGATTAATGATCCGCCGCTTTCAATAGTAAGGCTCGCATCGGTTTCCACAATCAGATTGTTACAATCGGCGGTAGCATCACTTCCAATATCCAGGTGGTTGACTACCGGGGCAACCACCACGTATTTAGTTGCATCCGGGATAGTTCCCTCGCTCCAGTTGCCTGCCGTACTCCAGTCGGTGGAACTGATCCCCAGCCATATGTGGGCGGATACCATTCCCTGCCAACGCAAATAGGGATACCCGTTGTTATAGGAATCGTTCATGGCCCAGGTAGCGCCACTCAGGGTGAAGTCCCAGCTCTCCGCCAGATAGGTTCCGGCTTCCTGCATTAGGCCTGTGTAAGAACCTGTACCTCCTCCTGAACTGCTGCCCTGGGTTGAGGTAATGATATTCCAGAAAGAACTGCTTACCATGCCAAAGTTATTAAAGCCAACCAGTCCTCCAGGATTCGTGTTTCCGCTTACTGTCCCTGTGTTGAAGCATTTACTGATATTCCCCATCCCATTATTGTACCCGGCAATCCCCCCCACATTAAACTGTCCGGTAACTGTTGAATGACTATAGGAATTATTAAGGGAGCTATTATTCAGCCCTGCAATGCCACCAATGTTACTAACGCCATAAACAGAGCCTCCTCCGGTTATATCAGTATAGCATTTGGAAATTGAATTTTCATTCTGGCCGGCAAGACCCCCTACATATTCATTTCCAGTGATATCTCCACCCATAACTGCACAGTTACTAATGGTTCCCTCAGATAAACCTGCAATGCCGCCAACCCAGTCATTGCCATGTACGGTAGGTGATAACTGTAGGTTGTAAACACTTCCGGCACCTCCGATAAAACCAAACAGACCGGCATAGTTCGTACCAGAGTTAACATGTATACTGCTAATAAGGTTGCCATTGCCATCATAAGACCCGGTGAATTGAATAAATTGGCTTCCAATGGGTGGAAATCCAGCACCGCTGAACCAGGTATAAGTTGTGGAAGCATCAATAAATGTAATTTGCAGGTAATGTGCAGCCCACCTGCCCGACTGAGGAGGATCAGGAACTACTATATCTGAGGCTGCAATCCAATACAGGTTTTCCAGGCTGTTAATCAGGTAAGGAAATTGAACTGTTCCGCTACCCAAAGGTTGCGTTGCTGTTTGAGTATAAGCTGCTGTTGAAAGCAATAATACAAGGCATGTTGTCGATGCTATTAATAGATTTTTCACAGTCAATAGATTTTTAATTAGCTACAATCATTCTCATCGATTCTTTTCCATATTTCGTTGTGAGCATGTAAACATAAATACCCGGATTGAGAACAGCCGTATTCAGTTTCAATTCATAATATCCCTGACTTATTGCCTGATCGGCCAGTGTTGCAATTTTCAGACCTCCGGAATTGAACACCTCAAGTTTTATTTGCAATTTTTCGGGCAGTTCAAATCCTATTGTGGTTTGATAAATGCAGGGATTTGGATAATTTTGAAACAATTTGACTTTATTTTCAGGGGTTTGAAACTCATCAACTGAGGTAAAAAACCCGCCTTCCTCTATATTTTCAACTTCAAGGTTGTTGATTTTAAAACTTCTCAGAACCAGGTTCATGTAGGGGTCTCCGAACATTACTCCGTTTAGTGGGATGAATTTACTGTTCGAAGCAGTCATCGGGTATTCATTGCTAAGCATTAGCAGGCTGTCGGAACCGATAAATGTTAGTTCAATTCCCGATACCGCTTTCGTTGTGTCACATACATATTCACTTAATGGTAAATGATTCCACGAGTTTGTATCGGCACCGGGATCGTGATAAAAAATATCAACTTGCGATATCCTGCTGGTACTGTCTTTGGGTATGATCTCTTCCCTTTTTATTGCAATACATGCTTCATCTTCCGGCCCAAAAGCAATTCTGGGATATTGCAAATGGAAGATCGTATCCGTGAGGAGGACTTTGGAAGAAGCCGTGTTCAATAAATCGTTTTCCTGTTCCCAAGGGATAAAACACAGGGATTCGTAAGTTGTTGTATCCGGTTTGGAAACATAAGAAGTAATAGCAAGTCCTCCGGAATTTTCCTCAATAAATATATCGAAATAGTTATAGTATGCGTATTCTTCATCCAACAGTATTTCGGGCTCCAGCCATTCCTCTCCATTGAAAGTTGATTGCATGATACAGTTGTGAGCAGGCTGGCCATAGGAAGTGTTCAGCCACACCAGCAATGCCTTGTCATCCTGCGGGGAACACACCCTCAGATCAGACTGAATTCCCTGATATTCTGACAATACCTGTGGCTCATCTGCCATCCACGATCCATTTGTTTTTGTCAGCAAGCAATACCAGATATGAGAGCTGTGGTTCACCATATCTGAAACCTGCCAAACAATCAAAGCCTTCTGATCCGATAAATTGGTAATAATTGGGTTGCCCCTGCCGATTCCTGATTTCACACCAACCCCGGGGGTGAGCATTTCCATTTGAATAAGGCTGTCGTTTTCAAGATCGTAGCAGGCAAACCAGATATCCTGTGATTCAAAGAATGTTTTCAGGACATTTTCCGGTTTTATTTTCAGGAAACTTTCATTGGTATAGCTGGTTTGAGCCCAACAGATCAAGGCCTCGTTTGCACTGATAGCATCAGATAACGGACTGTTAATGGCATGTTTATTTATTTCTATCGTTGCCAGAGGTGAAAAAAGTTTTTCGTTCCTTTTCATCATCCTGGATCTGATTTTCCGTTCTCCGTAGCTACTTCCTTTTTCCAGCCATGTAAAGACTTTATAATCATGCGATGATGCGATGTTGGCTTCAGGCCAAGCCAAAGGGATTTTATTGAACCGGGCAACCGGAATAATTTCACCGGCCAGTTCAGGAAAATCTGAGTTTGCTATAATACCAATCTTGTCATTATTTTTCCCGATATCGGGAAAGCAATCCGACATGTCATCTCCCCATATTGTAGTGGAATAAAACATTTTTGGTCCCCATACGGTTTTTTCATACCATCCCCAAAACACCTTGGCGACAATTTTTCCGTAGGTCCTGAAACCGAAGGATTTCAGGAAACGATCATCGAAGTGTGGGATACTTCTGTACGATTGGCCAAATCCCAGGGGGAAATCGGCATCGAGGCTAAAATCAACTTCAGCCAGCCCGCTCAGTAATTTAGCCTCTATGGTAAAATCCATACCCAGTGCCCCGCTGTAAAAGTGATAGGAAGCACTTTTGTTATAGTTTGGATTGTTGGGGTTTGCAGTTACATTAAGATCACCAAAGGAACCCCACTTTCCGGTCAAACTGTCGGTAATTAAATTCAGTCTGCCGGAAAATTTGTAACTACCTGTAAACCCTATATCAACAGAAGGCTGTATCAGCGATCCCACATCAATTTCTTCGGCAATCGCAAGAATTTCCTGTATTCTATTTAGAATATCAAAAATCTGATCGTATTTTGAATGTATGCTCCCCGACCAGCTCATATTCTGGGCTGCTATGATATTGTTGGTTCCGGGTTGAAGATAAAACTGGCTATTGCTAGTATCGAATTCAGTACTCAGCAGCTTGGAGGATTTGGTGCCCAGGTTGAAGATTTTTTGGTTGAAAACCGGTTTACCCATGAGCTTTAATTTGTATTCCGATTTGGTATATTTCAGGGAGGTTTGTATTTCACCAGCCTCTATACTGGCCGATGCACCGCCAAAGAAAGGTACTGAAGAGGGTATACTTAACTCCGAAACAACATCCTGAAAATTGTCTTCAATTTGTGTAGTGATGCCAAAAGTGACCTGGTCGCCCTCTTCGCTAATGTTATGAAAGTTTTTATTGGGAACGAAATCAAACCATTTTGGCCGGGTGCGGTGAATGGTGATGTGATAAGGCCCTTGCGTAAGGGCGGGATCAACATCATTACCCAGGTAGTAACCGATATTCATATTTACACCCGGGGGCGGCAGTGTGGCCATATTGTAAACAATATGCCAGGTGGTATCATTAAGTTTATGGCCGGTAGTATCGGCCACCAGTTTTCCGTTCCCGTCGAAGAACAAAGCTTTAATCGTATTCAGGTCGTCATAATCTTCGGTAGTAATATAAAAGGTATCCAACTGCGTCATGGTACCCGGTGCAATCCACTGATCGAAAGGGCCAAAATTTCCGCTTATCTTCGGGGGAAGGATCGTGCGGGTAAAAAGTGGGATTACATCAATATTATCAACGTGGCTACCAGAATCATCATTATACTCATATACAATATAGAGGTAACTACCGGTAATAATCTCGCCCATATCAAAATCATGGAAGAAACTAATGGTGCCGCTATGGTAACTAATTGAAAAATTATCAAGGGTGCCGCCATGCGGATCAAACAAATATATATAAACCACATTGTAATGCCAGTTTGGTAAGCCCTGCCGGGTATAGTTGGTCCAGAAATTAAATCTGTTGGTCACTTTAGTGCCTTCATCAAAATAGCCCAAGCCCTCTTCAAAATTGTAGCTTACCTTAAATCCTTCCATTGGGTCTTTGATATTTATCCTTCCAAGAGGATAACAAATGCCGGTATCGCTGACATCTTCCGTAAAAACCCTGGCAAAGAAATCATATTCACCGGGCTCATATCCCAGCACATTGCCATTCCAGGTAACACAGGAAAGTTGGTTCTCATATGACCAGTTCTGAGAGCTGCCTTTGAGGTGGGCATGAAAACCCCAATCTTCTGAATCGTGAACAATATCGCCGGTACGCTCGTTTAGTTTGTAGTAGAAAAAGTTGTATCCCTCCATTTTTTTTATGGGTTTATACATCTGCTTATTGATGCTTTTGTGGTTCAGCATTTTATTCCATAATACAAATTCTGAGAAGTTTCCCTGAAAGTACTCGGCAACGCGTTCCTTGCCATTTTTATTCTCGAAGTTTTTACCCATATAAAACTTACTCAGAAAATTTTCAACGTGTCCAATCTGCTTCTGATCTGTCAATGTGCCGTCTATATATAGCTTTGCTGATCCGCCACCCTGTTCCTCGTAGCATGCGGCCAGGTGATGCCATTTTCCGTCGTTAAATTTATTGGCAGCAATAAGGGTAGCCATGGAATCGGCCACCGGGAGATTAAATTCAACAGATCCGTCGTTTTTCATCTTTATATTTGGGCCATGGGTTGCCTTGTTGCCGCTATTTTTTGAACCCGATGCAAAACCTGCCATCCCGCCACCTTTGCCGGTGGTGGTTTTAAACCAGAACGTCAGGCTGAAAACCCCATGCGGGCTTTGAACTTGTTGATCTGATTCAATATAATTATCGGTGCCGTTTAGCGTGAGCGAATGTGCACGCGGAATGGAGCTTGATGTGAAACTCACGGTATCAAACACATTCCCGTTACTTTCCCATCCTAAAGTTACTTTTTGGGTTTGCGGAGGAAGGCTGCTTACGCTTACCGGATTGAATAGCATACCTGTATCGGTAGAAGGAATTCCCTCAGGTGCACTGGCGTAATAGTTGTTCCATCCTATCCCGGGAGTGGCAATGGGTTTTGGAGGATAAATTTTTAAAGGGTAATCGTTCGGATAAGGAATTTCTTGTCCGTTAACCATCTCTATAATGCGCATCCTGTCAGCAGTAACAGGCAATGACGCCACATCAAAGGTGGGATAGCTAACACCGTTCGACGGATAAGCAATGCCCGAATCTAAAACATTGTTGTTAAGGTCAATAAAATAGTATTTTTGGGGAAATGTGTTCTTATTGCTGCTAATGATCGTAAACTGGTCAATGGTTTGTTGTATGCCCGGGTATTGTGGGATAAGTAATGCGCCGTTAACCAAGATAGCCTTATTGCATTGGTAGCTAATGTCGGAAACTACATTACCACCGCAGTTCAGGTCATCAAAATTCCAATAACCTATAAGATCGGGCTGCTGCAATACAGGCTGGTTGTAAATATTATGGATTTCCTCGGCGGTGAGTGCTGTATTCCAAAGTCTGACTTCATCAATGGCATTTACAAGAGTCGGGTCATCGGAGCTGCTTGCTGAAGTTGCATTGCAGCCGCCAATAAGAAAGGGTTTGGTTTTACAGGCTTGCAATACCTGGTTGATGTTATTGGCCAGATAGGCAATATTTTGTTCGTTAATGTCGGTAGAAACTGCTGCCCCGTTCATGTAGAATAGCTTATCCATTACATCGCTACTTGTAAAAGTTATGTGGTGCCATTCCGAATCCGTTAGGGTACTGTATTGTACGCTGAAAGAGGCAACTTCCCACATAATATCATTGAACAATGAATAGAGGCCGAACCTGATCATGGGCATATCGTTTCCAGTAATTGCCATTGCCCATACCGAATCAACCTTCATAAAGGTCATTTCACCGCCCTGGCCATCGATCAGTTTCTGCATGTCGGGTTTTAACCAGGCTTCTATACTGTATTGTTTAAATACCAGATCGAAACTATAGGCCCCCTGTTTATTGTAAATGATGGGTTCAGGAAAATTGGTGGTGGCAGCATATTTCACACTGTCGACAAGCAAGGCATGGCCGCCAAGCTGGTTCTGTATGGCTGGTTTTATGGAGTCGGTAAGGCTTATTCCATCATCGCCAGTGCATTTTAAAATGGGCTTTTGTGTCCTGGCAGTGAGGGTAACAAAATTTGACCAACCTTTTTCAGGCCCTCCGTTACATTTTACATTTACTTTAAGAAAACCAGTGAAAAGTGACAATTCATCCATTCTTACATTGGCATATAAAGCCGAATCAAGGTATTGCCCGTCTTTTGAGGTGACAATCAGTGAGTCAACAGCAGTTGAATCGAGTAAGCACATATAAAAAGCGACCTCGCTGGTACGGGGAGGGAGGTTTTTCACGGTGAAAGAATTGTTTAATTCTGGCACAGGATTCCACAAACTATCATTCAGGTTGTAATTGTTGGTGATAAACGGGCCCCATCCCTCCGAAGCTGTGATCTGTAGGGTATCGGGATACACAATATAAGGTATGAAATAGTTGGCCACACTGTCGTTAGTGTATTGCACGCCAATATGCAGACGTGAAGAAAGTGGCAGTTGCAGTTCTTGCATAGAGGCGCTCCAGTAGGCATAAAATAACGATTGGCCTACTACCACATGTTCCTCCCCAACCTGCACGCTGTCGACATCAATAAACCTGAAAGTAACCTTGTTTGTATTTTCAGGCAAACTGTCGATTACAAACAAGTTATCCTGCTCAGCACCTGCAATATATGGCCCAAATCCATTTTGCGAAGCAATGTTTACCTGTGGTAGGTAAACCGAACTTTCCCGGATATTTCCAAAACCAGAAGGTTCATCAGCTATTTGGGCAAAAAAACTGCCCGGCCATCCAAGCATAAAAATAAATGACAATGTCATAATAAAGCATCTCGTAGTTTTCATTTGCTGAAATTTTTGATGATTAGAATTTATTTTATCGAATTAATAATTCTGAAATCCTGGTAATTAATCCAAACCTCCGGTTTTTCCACTTTGATGGATTTTTCCTGTTTTTCAGTCAGGATGGTTATCCATTTCATAAAACTTTCGATGTCCCCGCTGTTTCCTTCAATCAAAATCTGGGTTTGGTTTTCGGCTTGTTTTTTTACGGATCCTCTCAGTTGTAAATCAATGGCTTTGCGATAGACCTCGAACAGGATATTTACATTTGGGGAAAATGCCCCGGATAAGTTGATCCTGACATGGTCTCTGGTGTTGGTAAAACTTGCCGGTGAGGGAAGCTTTTTCATAGACATTGCAGATTGGATGCACTTACAATTAAACCACAGCAAACATACACACCTACAAGGGCTTTATGCAAATTTTGGGGTTGGACAAAGGTTGGACAGGTTGATTATTTATTGAGATACAATAACCTTGAAATATGAAAACCTAAGTTTCAAATTACAGGGTAAAATTCGCGTGAAATAGTTAATTGGTGATTGCTTTTTCTAAATGGAGTAAAATCAAAAAGTGCTCATAAAATCGGAAATTTCGATTTCGGAGGGAATGTTCATTTTTTTTCTCAGGCGATGACGGCCTTTTTGTATGGCGGCATTGGTAACGTTTAAAAGTCGGGCGATTTCCTTGGTGTCGAGGTTAATGCGGTAATAGGCGCAAACTTTTAGTTCGCTTTGCGTAAGCGTGGGACATTTTTCGTGCAGGTTATAAAAGAATCCGGGATTTACCTCTTCGAAATGGAGCTTAAACTGATCCCACTCTTTATCGAAGTTGATATTTTCATTCACAATCCTCCTGACTTTTCCATAGCACCCTTCAATTTCGTTGTTACCCGATTGCTGAAGTTGTTCAATTTCGCCGAGTATCTTGTTCATTGCCTCATTCTTGTTGATAGCGTGTAGGATGCGTGTGGAAAGCTCCCGGTTTTGCTGTTCGAGTTTTTCTGTTTGTAACTTATTGATTTCCTGCTCTGCAAACAGCTGATCTTCGATACGCGATTTTTCGAGTTCCTTCAATTGTCCTTCTTGTTCGAGGAGCAGGGTTTTCTGCCGAAGGGTTTTGTTTTTGAAATGGTAATAATAGTAAAGCATCACCGAAAAAAGAGTCACAAGAGTAAGACCAATAATGAGGAGCCACAAATTCCGGTATTGTAGCTGGTTTTTTTGTTTTAGAATCTGGTTTTCTTTTTCCTTTTTAACATTTTCAAAACGGGCTTCCATCTCGGCTATTTGTTTTGATTTTTCCAGGTTAAAGATGCTGTCTTTAACTTGCATAAAATCCTTAAAGGCCATCAGCGCCTGATCACTTTTCCCCATTTTTTCGTAAATCAGGGAAAGTGTTTCATAGTTCTTGAGCAGGTAGCGTTGGTCGTTGCTTCTTTCGGCCTCATCAATACCCATTTTTACAAAATAAAGGGCACTGTCGGGTTTGTTGAGTTGTGAATAAATTTTTGCAATGTTTGCGCTGCTGCTTGTGATTATTATCGAGAATCCAATACGCCTGCTTATGTTGTTTGCCTGTTGATAATAAGACAATGCTTCGGAGTATTTTTCCATTCTTTCCATTGCCAGCCCCAGGTTGTTGTAACTGTAGCTTATGCCGATGCTGTCGTTCATGCCTGCGTTTATTTCCAACACTTCCTGATAGGTTGCCATGGCCTCCTGGTATTGTTGTTTGTCAATCTGAATTACGCCAATATTGTTCAGGGTTATCCCGATGTTCTCCTGGTCTTTGGTTTCACGCGCCTGGCGAAGGGCATCGTTTAAAATATCCAGGGCTTTGCCGGCATCGCCAAGGCTGTAGTGAACGGTTGCCGTGTTGTTTTGAATCACGATGTACTGCAACACATATTCTGTATTTTCGGGGTGGAGTTTTATCAACGTATCAGCAATGTTGGAAGCCTTGTAAAGCATTTGCAACGACTTGCTGTAATTCCCCAAGGCGCCATAACAACTTGATGTAATGGATAACATGGATTTTAGGCGTTCCAACACAATAAGGCTGTCGGGATACTTTTGTTGTGCCATTTCCATAACATCAACTGCTTTTAGCGAATATTCGAGGGCTTTGGCATTATTCCCCAACAAATAATTAACGATGGCAACTCCGTTCAAAACACTTGAAAACAACAAAGGGTCGTTCAGGTTTTCAGCAACGGTCATCGCTTCTTCAACAAGGCCGATGCTTAGATTTGGGTTGGTGTTGCTGTATAGTTTAGCCTGAGACATCAGTTGGCTGACTTTATCCCTGTCATTTTTGTATGAAAGGGAATTTATCAGGCTATCGGCATCTTGAGCAAATATGCAGCCAACAAGTAAGAGAAAAAATACAACAATGCCCGGCTTTTTCATAAAGCGGCTTTTTTGTAATTATCCTGCAATATAGTGTTTTCTGACCTAAGTAATGACAAATCACGAAATAATTGGTAACTTTTTCCTGAATCGGCTCACTCAATAATGCTCCGATGATGGAAGATCAAAAAATGACCCGGTGGAGAAACCAAAAACAGGTAATAGATTGGGCCAATCATTTAAATCAGGATGATAAACTTATTCTGATAACGCACTCATGACCACCAATTGATTTCTGGTTCACCAGATCAATCCAACAGATAAGGTTCCCCATTATTTCCTATTTTTGCTAAAAATTAACACCATGGAACTCTCACCCCTCACAGCTATTTCCCCCATCGATGGAAGATACCACGATAAAACCCGTGAATTGTCGAGGTATTACTCCGAAGAGGCCTTGTTTAAATACCGTGTACAGGTTGAAATAGAGTACTTTATTGCCTTGTGCAGGCTTCCGCTTCTGGGACTCAAAGAAGTAAGTCACCAGCATTTTGAAAAGCTCAGGGATATATACAAGAACTTTGGTGTTGAAAATGCCGCTGCCATCAAACAAATTGAAAAAACCACCAACCACGATGTAAAAGCCACCGAGTATTTCGTAAAAGAAAACCTGGAGAAAATAGGATTGGGCAAATACAAGGAGTTTGTACATTTTGGACTTACCTCACAGGATATCAACAATACCGCCCTCCCACTCATGATGAAGGATGCGCACCGCGAGCTGTTGCTTCCTGCCTTGGAGGAGTTGACGGACGAACTCAACACCAGGAGTTACAAGTGGCGCGACATCAGCATGTTGGCCCGCACACACGGACAGCCTGCTTCGCCCACGAAACTTGGCAAAGAGATTTTTGTGTTTTGCGAACGCCTCGAAAACCAACTCAACATGTTAAAGGAGGTTCCTTTTTCAGGGAAATTTGGCGGTGCCACAGGTGCCATGAATGCCCATGTGGTGGCTTATCCCGACGTCGATTGGGAAAATTTTGCTAACAATTTTGTAAAAAAATCACTTAAAATACACCGTCAGAAAACGACTACACAGATAGAACATTACGACTATCTGGCGGCTTATTTTCATGGATTGATGCGCATCAACACCATCCTCATCGACCTTTGTCGCGACATATGGGCTTATGTATCAATGGATTATTTCAAGCAAAAAATAAAAGCCGGTGAGGTGGGATCTTCGGCGATGCCGCATAAGGTAAACCCCATTGATTTTGAAAATGCAGAGGGCAACCTGGGCATGGCCAATGCAATTTTGCACCATTTGTCGGATAAGCTTCCTGTATCGCGCCTGCAACGCGACCTGACCGATTCTACCGTTACCCGCAATGTGGGCACTCCCATTGCACACATGATGATTTCGATGGCTTCGATACGAAAAGGGCTGGATAAACTTTTGTTGAATGAGGATAAAATCGCTGCCGATCTGGAAGCCAACTGGGCCGTGGTAGCCGAAGGAATTCAAACCATCCTGCGCCGCGAGAACTATCCCAATCCTTATGAAGCATTGAAGGCTCTCACTCGCACCAATAAAAAAATTACCGAAACCTCTATGAGGAATTTCATTCTCGGTCTGGAAGTGTCAGATAAAATTAAAGAGGAATTGCTGGCCATCAGACCTGAAAATTACACCGGATTGACGTTGATTTAGGAAATTTCATTTCACTCGTTTATTCTCTTTTTGTGATGGATGTTTCTTCCTGAGACTGGTGATTCGGCGTCGTTGTGGCAGTTAAAAACTTTTGTGTTGAAATTGGAGCAAAAACGTTATTTTTGCATAAATTTTTTTGTTTTATGGATTTAAGTAAAATCTTATCTGTTACCGGGAAGCCCGGATTATATCGTATGGTTGGCGAAGCAAAAAACAACCTGATTATTGAGTCACTCATTGATGGTAAAAAGATGCCCTCGTTCGCACACGACCGTGTGAGCTCTCTAAAAGAAATCAGCATTTATACAGAGGGCGAAGATGTTGCACTTGAGATAGTGCTTAAAAAGATTTTCGATCACCAGGAAGGAAAGCTGATTACCGACCCTAAAAAAATATCATCGGCAGAAATAAAAGTCCTTTTTGAAGCCATTCTGCCAGATTATGAAAAAGAGTCCGTTTATGTCTCTGACATGAAAAAAATCTTCTCATGGTACAACCTACTTCTGGAGAAAGAAATGCTCGACTTCACCGAAACCGTTGAAGAAGTGAAAGAAGCCGTTGAACCTGATCAGGAAAAAGCTGAATAAGAGAAATAATGCATTACTTTTGCAAAGCATTGTAATATTGTTGTTTAACAACTATCCTCCAATATTGGAATTTTAAAAGAATCTCATTTTTAAAGAATGTACAAACACCTGATACGGCCTCTTTTCTTCTTAGTTGATCCGGAAAAAGTTCATCATCAGGTAGTTTCGCTTTTAAAATTCGGAATGGCCATTCCAGGCATCAAACAGCTGGTGCGCTGTTCTGCGAGCATAAACGACACCAGCCTTCATAAGGAATTGTTTGGTTTGCACTTTGATAATCCTGTGGGTATCGCTGCCGGGTTTGACAAAAACGCCGAATGTTACAATGAATTAGCCGATCTGGGATTTGGTTTTATCGAAATAGGAACCGTTACACCCAAAGGACAACAAGGGAATCCCATCACCAGACTTTTCAGACTCCCGGTGGATCATGCCCTGATAAACCGCATGGGATTTAACAACCACGGACTTGAGGCTGCCGTGCGAAATTTAAAAAAGCGCCGTACCAAAGCCATCATCGGAGGAAATCTGGGTAAAAACACCTTAACGCCAAATGCAGAAGCGGTAAATGACTATGTAGCCGTTTTTAACGGATTGTTTGATTACGTGGATTATTTTGTGGTAAATGTGAGTTGCCCCAATATCACCGACCTGCGCGAACTCCAGGATCAGGAGGCGCTGATCAACATCCTGGAAAAAATACAACAACTCAACCGGGCCAAAACCAACCCCAAACCTGTGCTGCTCAAGGTGAGCCCCGATTTAAACGAAGCCCAACTGGATGAGGTCATCGATTTGGCGAAAAATAAGTTGATTGATGGTGTGGTGGCAGTAAACACCACCATCACCCGCAGTGGGTTAACCTCTTCTGAATCAACCATAAAATCCATTGGAAAAGGTGGATTGAGCGGTCGTCCGCTTAAAAACCGGTCTACCGAAGTGATACGGTACCTTTCCGAAAAATCGAGAAAAGCCTTCCCCATCATCGGGGTGGGAGGTATTGAAACTCCTGAAGACGCCATCGAAAAGTTGGAAGCTGGAGCTGACCTGATACAGGTTTATACCGGATTTATTTATGAAGGCCCCTTCATCGCAAAAAAAATTAACCGGGCAATCGTCCGGCATCAAAACAAGAACATTTGATAACAAAATCTAAAGATGAACTTTAAAGAACTAGGCCTGAACGATCAGATGCTTGAAACCATCTCGTTTATGGGTTACGAAAAAGCAACCCCCATACAGGAAATGGCCATTCCTGAAATACTAAACGGAAAGGATCTGATAGCCTGTGCCCAAACAGGAACAGGAAAAACCGCCGCATTTGTCCTGCCCATCATCAATCAATTGATGGATCGGCCCCACGCTGGAACCAGCACACTGATCATCGTCCCCACGCGTGAACTGGCCATTCAAATTGAACAACAAATACAGGGGTTCTCCTATTTTTCCGAAATCCAGTCAATTTCGGTTTATGGAGGAGGCGATGGGTCGGATTGGGATACCCAGAAAAAAGCACTTACCAGCGGCGCCGATATCATCGTTGCCACACCTGGCAAACTCATCTCACACCTGAACATGGGTTATGTGAAATTCGACCGGATAAAATACCTGATTCTGGATGAAGCCGACCGTATGTTGGACATTGGTTTTCATGATGACATCCTGAAGATCATTACCTACCTTCCAAAAAACAGACAAACCCTGATGTTTAGTGCCACCATGCCGGATAAAATACGTCAGTTGTCGAAAAAGATTTTAATGAACCCCATCGCGTTAAGTCTGGAGATATCAAAACCGGCAGAAGGGGTGCTTCAGGCAGCTTATCTAACCTACGATGCACAAAAATCGCCGCTAATAAAAAGCCTGATCGACAACAAACCCAATGTAAAAAGTGTACTGATATTCAGCTCCACAAAGCTAAAAGTCAATGAAATTGTCAGGGCTTTGAGAAGTAAACAATTTTTGGTGGAGGGCATTTCATCGAACCTGGAACAAAGCGAACGTGAAGAAGTACTGCTCAGGTTTCGATCGAAAGAAACCCGCGTTTTGGTGGCCACCGACGTGATGAGCCGTGGTATTGATATTAAAGGCATCGACCTGGTAATTAACTTTGATGTGCCCAATGATGCAGAGGATTATGTCCACCGCGTTGGACGTACAGCCCGCGCCGATGAAACCGGCGTCGCATTGACACTTGTCAATGAAAATGACATGTACAAGTTTAAACGCATTGAAGATTTTATTGGCAGTGAAGTCATGAAAATCCCTATGCCTCCACAATTGGGAAGTGGTCCTGTGTGGAATCCGAAACCCAATCCAAGAGATAATGGATATAGAGGACATCGAAAACCATCGGGTAAAGGAAACGGGAGAAAGCCCAGATAGGAATAAATCTGATCGGGCAGTCGGATAAATCCGGCTGCAATGGATGTCCAAGAAATTCATTCATTGTAAATGAATAAACCTGGATAGAATCAATCCATTGCAGTCTGGCTTTAGCCGACTGCAAAAAAACCTTCTGTTTAAGCAACTGTTGTTGTGTAAATTATGAAAATAATCGAAAATCAGCACGGGAGTTGATCGGAGACCCCATTTATTTCAATAGATATTCACCTCGGGTTCGAGGATAACTCCAAATCTATCAAAGACACTATCCTGGATTTTTGTTGCCAGATCAAGAATTTCAGCACCTGTAGCCTGCCCATAATTCACCAGTACCAACGCTTGTTTTTCATGAACTCCCACCTCGCCTATGCGATAGCCCTTCCATCCACATTGCTCAATCAACCAGCCGGCCGCCAGTTTTAGCTGCCCTCCAACCTGAGGGTAAACAGGAACCTGCGGAAATCCTTCTCTTATCTTATCCGCCAGGGACGCATCAACTACCGGGTTTTTGAAAAAGCTGCCCACATTGGGAATTTCATCAGGATCAGGAAGTTTGGATCGGCGGATGCGGGCCACTTCAGCACTTACATCCCGAATAGTAACGGATATTTTTCCCTCAAAAGCCTGCTTTAGCGGACCATAGGTCAGATTAAGCAGGGGAAATTTGCTTAACCGAAACACAACGGCAGTAATGAAATACCGCCCTGCTGCTGTGGTTTTAAAAATACTGGATCGATAACCAAACTGGCACTGATCAGCCGAAAACACGACTTGCTTTCCGGTGGTAAAATCGAAAGCCTCCACACTCACAATCAAATCTTTTACCTCAACCCCGTAAGCACCAATATTCTGGATGGGAGCCGCTCCGACTTTTCCCGGAATCAGGGTTAAATTCTCCAATCCTCCCCAACCTTGTCCAATGGTATATTCAACCAGGTCAGTCCATGATTCTCCACCATTAACCTTTAAAATTACCTGATCGCTCTCCTCTGACACAACCGATATTCCAAAAATTTCATTGTGCATGATCAGTCCGTCAAAATCGCCCGAAAACAACACATTGCTTCCTGCGCTCAGAATCAGCTTTTTTCTTTCCGGGAATCCTTTTTGGGAAGATAAATGTCGTAGATCTTCAACGGATGAAATCTCCACAAACTCATTTGCCTTCACATTCATTTTCAATGTGTTGTATGGCAATAGCGAAACACCGTTTTTTATGTCTAACATGGTTCAAAGATACTGATTTTTAGGGGCAATATATTTGTTAAAAAAGTGTTATCTGATTAAAGGTGTCATCCAACAACAACCAACTAAGACATTGGGGAAAAAAGTACTTGTTTCTGTAATTAACGACCTGGCCTCGGATCAACGGGTAAAGAAAGTATGCGGAACAATTTCCCAACTCGGCTTTGAAATTACGCTGATAGGCAGACGTTTAAAAAACAGTCCTGACATGGATGCACGGCCATACGCGGTAAACCGGATGCACCTGCTTTTCGAAAAGGGCCCGCTTTTTTATGCTGAATATAATATCCGGCTTTTTGGCTTTTTGCTTTTTAACAAAGTAGATTTGCTGGTATCGAACGACCTGGACACCCTATTGCCCAACTACCTCATCAGTAAAATCAAACATGTACCGTTGATATACGACAGTCATGAATATTTTACCGAAGTCCCTGAACTGGTCAACCGACCGGTGGTTCAAAAAGTTTGGAAAGCCATTGAACATTTCATCTTCCCCAGGCTTACCGATGTGTTCACGGTAAACGACACCATTGCCGACCTTTTTTACGATGAGTATGGAATCAGGCCCGTGGTTGTTCGAAATATCCCGCCAAAGGCCGATGACAGTATCATCAAAACGAGAAAAGAGTTGGGCTTGCCCGAAAACAAAAAAATATTGATCATGCAAGGCGCTGGAATTAACGTACACCGCGGCGCTGAAGAAATGGTGGAGGCCATGCAATTAATTGAAAATACTGTTTTGCTGATCATTGGTGGAGGTGATGTGGTGGGATGGTTAAAAAAAAGGGTGTTGGAATTGAACATCTCCGACAAGGTGATTTTCAAACCGCGTATGCCCTATGCTGATCTGATGCACTATACTACCAATGCAGATGCGGGGCTGACTTTAGACAAAGGTACCAACCTCAATTACCGGTTTAGTTTGCCAAATAAATTGTTCGATTATATCCAGGCGGGCATACCGGTAATCGCCTCTCCACTGCCTGAAATTCAAAAAGTAATCGACACCTATCAGGTAGGATGTTATATCCCGGATCACGAACCGGTAAATATGGCAAATAAAATAAATGAAGTCATTGCAGATCAGGAACAAATGAAGATATGGAAAAAAAATTGTAGTTTTGCCTCCCTGGAATTGAACTGGGAGAAAGAAGAAAAAAAAGTGATTGACATTTACAGCCATTATGTCTGACCTTCATTTACATATTGTATCATTCGATATTCCATATCCTGCCAATTATGGCGGAGTGATTGATGTGTTTTACAAAGCCAAATTTCTGGCCGAAAAGGGCGTGAAAGTACATTTGCATTGCTTTGAATACGGAAGAAAACACCCCAAAACACTTGAGAAGTTATTTTTCAAGGTACACTTTTACGAACGCGACATCTCGAAGAAACAGGTTTTCAAGAGCATTCCGTACGTGGTGAGTTCACGTATTTCAGAAAAAATGGTGGATGTTTTGATGATGGATGACTACCCCATCCTCATGGAAGGACTGCACACCAGCGCGCTGCTAAATAACGAGCGGCTGGCCGGAAGGAAACTCCTTGTACGAGCACACAACATAGAACATGAATATTACGAACACCTGGCCAAAGCAGAGCCTGATCTCTTTAAGAGATACTACTATTCAAATGAGGCTTCTAAGCTAAAGAGGTACGAAAAGGTATTACACAAAGCCGACTATATTCTCGCCATTTCTGAAAACGATAAAAACTATTTTGCCAAACACTACGATCATGTTGAGTTGATTCCGGCTTTTCATCCATTTAAGGAAATCCATTCACAAACTGGGCGAGGAAAATATGTGCTTTATCATGGAAATTTAAGCGTGGCTGAAAATATCAATGCAGTAAATTTCCTGCTTGAAAATGTCTTTAATCACTCCGAAATTCCATTTATCGTTGCCGGGTTAAATCCTGCAAAACAGATTAAATCGTTGACAAATAAAATGGAAAATGTGCAATTAATAGCCAATCCTGATGATCAACACTTGCAGGACTTGATTGAAAATGCACACATTAACATATCAATCACAGCCCAAAAAACCGGTCTTAAACTAAAATTGCTGAATAACCTTTATAATGGTCGGTTTTGTCTCGTTAATGATAAGATGCTCAGTGGTAGCCAACTGGATGAATTGTGCGTGATAGCCAACAATGAAGTGACCCTTAAAAGGAAAATTAAAAACCTGATTAAGAAAGAATTTACTGTGGATTCGATCCGGATGCGTGAACTGGTTTTAGGCAAGATGTATAACAACGGACAGAACGTGGATCACTTAATCAGACTGTTGACCTGATATTAACAAAGTACCTTCTTCACATCTCAACACTTTTCCGGGGAATTTATTGATCAGGTTATAATTGTGTGTGGCCATGATCACAGCACTTCCTTTTTCGCTTATATTAAATAAGATTCTCATGATACCGTTGGAGGTATCAGGATCGAGGTTTCCTGTGGGTTCGTCTGCCAGCAGTACTTCCGGCTGATTTAGCAATGCCCTGGCAATGGCAATCCGTTGTTGCTCGCCTCCCGATAGCTGATGTGGCATAGCATTGAGTTTGTCTACCAGATTTACCTCATCGAGCACCTGCAAAATACGGTCTTCTATTTTAACCACGTCGGTCCATCCGGTGGCTTTGAGTACAAATTGGAGGTTTTTACGTACATTTCGATCGTCGAGCAGTTGGAAGTCCTGAAAAACGATACCCAGTTTGCGTCGCAAAAAAGGAACCTCTTTTCTCTTCATCAGCTTCAAATTATATCCGCATACAGTTGCTTCGCCCTGCTCGAGAGCCAAATCGGCATAAAGCAATTGTAACAAACTCGATTTTCCACTGCCGGTTTTACCTATCAGGTATAAAAACTCACCGGCATACACTTCAAGGTCGACGTGGGTAAGCACGAGTTTATTTTTCTGAAGTACAGAAATGTCGGACAATAAAATCAGGCGTTCAGTTTGCATGGTTTAATTACTGGTTGCAAGGCCAAAGATACTGAAAAACCATTGAAGGATCATGGCCATCTTCAAATGGTGCACTAAAGGACACCCAAGCCTACACCAGTCCGGTAAATCCCATAAACGACAGGGCCAAAATCCCGGCCACAATCAAGGCTATGGGCACACCTTTCATCCCTTTTGGCACTTCCATCAAATCGAGGTGTTCGCGGATGCCGGCAAAAATTACCAGGGCCAAAGTAAAACCAATGGCGTTTGACATGGCATAAACTACGCCTTCCAGAAGACCGAAATCTTTTTGAATGGTCAGGATGGCAACGCCTAAAACAGCACAGTTGGTGGTAATAAGTGGAAGAAACACCCCCAAAGCCGAATACAGGGAAGGGCTTACTTTTTTCAGGATAATCTCAACCATCTGCACCAGGGAGGCAATCACCAAAATAAATACGATGGTCTGCATAAAGGCCAGTCCGAATGGATTGAGAACATAATACTGAATAATCCAGGTGACCAGTGTTGCCAGCGTGAGCACAAAAATAACAGCGCCACCCATCCCGATAGAAGTGTCAAGTTTGCCTGAAACCCCCAGAAAAGGGCAAACACCAAGAAATTGCGTCAGTACAATGTTGCTGACGAAGATAGATCCTACAATGATGACGAAATATTCCATATCCAAAGTATTAATGCGCTTTGTTCAACTTGTTGATGATGGCAATAAGATAACCCAACACGATAAATGCACCCGGAGCAAGAATAAAAACCAGCATCAGGTCACCTTTCACTAAATCGATTCCAAAAATAGCGCTACTACCCAGCAATTCGCGTACGCCTCCAAGCAGTGTCAGGGCAAATGCAAAACCTAATCCCATGCCAGCTCCATCGAGCAGAGAAGATACCGGAGTGTTTTTTGAAGCAAATGCTTCGGCACGTCCAAGCACAATGCAGTTAACCACGATAAGCGGAATAAACAATCCCAGCGATTCGAACAATTCAGGCAGATAAGCCTGCATCACCAACTCTACGATGGTGACAAAAGAAGCAATGATGACGATGAAAGAGGGTATCCGGACCTTGTCGGGAATAAAGTTTCGCACCAATGAAACCACCAGGTTCGACATCACCAATACAAATGTAGTAGCCAGTCCCATGCCCAAACCGTTAATAGCCGAAGTGGTTACTCCCAGGGTAGGACACATCCCAAGCAGGAGAACGAAAACCGGGTTTTCTTTGATAAACCCTTTTGTAAAGTTGGTAAATTGATTCATTATTTTGCACCTCCTTCTTTTTCAAAAACATCGTAAGCCCGTTGCACGGCATCGCAAAAAGCTCGAGAACTGATGGTGGCAGCCGTAATCGCATCCACATCGCCTCCGTCCTTTTTCACTTTCATGTTAAAATTTTCCGGGTTTTTGCCAATAAACTGAAGTGAAAAGTCTGATTTTTTTTGATCCATTTTATCACCCAGTCCGGGGGTTTCTTTATGCATTAGCACAGCGGTGTTCTCAATAGTTCCATCACCCAGGAATCCAACCATCAACTCAATTTTTCCGCTAAAGCCTTTCATGGTATAGGTTTTAATGGCGGTTCCAACCACCTGATCGTCTTTTGAGGCCACATATAAAAACAACGAATCACCTCCTTCTGCCACAGGCACCGCTGTACTACTCAGGTGATCGAAATCAGGAACAACCGCTTTGATGGCCGATTCAAGTTTAGCCTTCCTGGCCATCGCGATAGGCTCTTTGGTGATGGTATAAACGCCACCCAATGCAAAGGCCGCAACCGCTGAAACGATAAACAGCGTAACCACCATATTTACAAAGTTTGATTCTCTTTTTGAAGCCATGTTTAAACTATTTTACAATGATTTAGCTTTGATGGGCACACCGGGTTTGGCACCGAACCGTTTAGGCTTAAACCCTTTGTTAATCAGCGGCACAACCGCGTTCATGATGAGAATAGCGAAAGAAACGCCTTCGGGGTATGCCCCCCACAGCCTGATCAAAATGGTGAGCAGTCCCACACCAAATCCAAAAATGATTTGTCCCGATTTTGTCATGGGTGAGGTAACCATGTCAGTTGCCATAAAAATGGCCCCCAACATCAATCCTCCCGTGAGCAAATGAAATACAGGGTCAGCATAATATTCAGGATTTGAGCCCCACATCAAGCCCGAGAATACTCCAACGGTCACCAGAATAGAAACCGGGATGTGCCAGGTGATGATCTTTTTCCACAATAGATAAATTCCACCGAGGAGGATGGCAATTACAGAAACCTCACCCAACGAACCACCAATGTTTCCGACCATATCCCGTGTGTAGGAAGGTAATTCAGAAGCCAGTTGCGACATGGTCTGTCCATTTCCCAAACCTTCTTTAACGATGCCCA
>PCUL01000134.1 GCA_002771745.1 Bacteroidetes bacterium CG18_big_fil_WC_8_21_14_2_50_41_14 | reverse complement strand
AAATCGACACTACCTGTGCCTGATAAAGTATATGATGCGTCCAGGATATCGCTCATCGAACCCACCCTGTTCCAGGCCCAGATCAATAAAAATAGACCTATGAGTAATAAAAACGGAGCTGCCCAGGTTTCCAACACTTTAATTGAGTCGATCCCTTTATATACGATCCAGATATTGATGGCCCAAAAGAACAGAAAACAAGAAGCTTGCGCCACATTAAGACCAATGAATTGACCAAGGAAAGCTGAGAATGCCAATTCCGGAAAAATGGTCAACAACAATTGGTAAATAGCGGCCCCGCCAATCCAGGTTTGAATACCAAACCACCCACAAGCGACAAATCCACGAAATAAGGAAGCCAGGATTGCTCCCTGAACACCGAAACTTAACCGAAGGAAAACAGGAAGTGGCACGCCGTATTTTGTGCCTACATGCGCATTTAAAATCATGGGAGCCAGTACGATGACATTCCCTAACAAAATGGTAATCAGTGCCTGCCACCAGTTCATCCCCTGTTCAATCAGGCTACTGGCCAGCATATAAGTCGGGATGCAAACTGCCATTCCTACCCAAATGGAGGCAATATGCCATTTGCTCCATGTCCGCTGCGAAGCAGGCACGGGAGCCAGATCGCTGCTATACAACGGCGATGAGGATATGTCTTCTGTCAATTCTATGATTTCATTGTTCATTGGCAGTTGTGTTAGTTATTGTGTGCGTTGTTAGTTAATAATCGCAGTAACTATCCGCAATTGCAATGGCTTGCGAAATGATGTTCATACCTTCATCAATCTGTTCTTTGTTAATAATTAAAGGAGGTGCCACGAAGATATAGTTCCAGCGGACAAAGGTATACATGCCTAATTCTTTGATTTTTGCAGCTACCTGGTTCATCACCACCGATTCTTCCGGTTTGGCGTTAAAGGGAGCCATGGGTTCTTTCGTCTTGCGGTTTTTCACCAGTTCAAAGCAACCGAACAAGCCTGTATTTCTGAAGTCGCCGATACTCGGATGCTTTTGTTTCAAGTCTTCGGCTACTTCCTCTAGGTATTTACCCATGTTGACCACGTTTTCCAGCATCTTTTCGTCTTCATATATTTTTAGCACTTCAACTGCAGCTGCACACGATACAGGATGAGCCGAATAGGTCATGCCAAGCATGAGGGGCTTGTCATCATAATAAGCAGCAATCTTATCGCTTACAATCAGTGCTCCCAGAGGCAGGTAGCCCGCTGTAAGTCCTTTGGCTGTAGCCATCATATCAGGAACTACGCCATGGTTTTCGATGCCAAACCACTTTCCGGTCCTGCCAAAGCCACTCATGACTTCATCGGCAATTAAAAGAATACCGTGTTTATCGCAAAGGGCCCTCAATTGTTTGAAATACCCCGCAGGATATTTAATACATCCAGAGGAACCACTTTCGCCTTCCATCAGAATGGCAGCAATGTTTTCTGGTCCTTCAAATGCCACAACGCGTTCAATGTGGCTGATACACTCCATTTTACAAGATCCCAATTCCTGATTCCAGGGGCAGCGATAGCAATAGGGGTCTTCAACATGGACCACATTGGGCATCTGCTGTGAGTCAACAGACAGTTTTCTTGGATCACCGCTTGCAGTCATGGCTCCATTGGTAGCGCCGTGGTATGAACGGTAGCGTGTAATAATTTTATGTCTTCCTGTGTACAGCCTGGCGAGCTTAATAGCGTTTTCGATCGCGGTAGCTCCACACACAGTAAAAAACGATTTTGATAGGTTGCCGGGAGTAATTTCAGAAAGCTTTTTACCAAGCTCCCCTCTTACTTTAGTTACACAACCCGGTGTGACATAACTTACCTCCATCATTTGTGCGGCAACGGCTTGAGTCACACGCTGATTTCCATGGCCAATGTTCACATTCATCAAACCAGATGAGAAATCAAGGTAACGCTTTCCATCATAATCATATAAATAAACTCCCTCGCCTCTTTTGATTGCAATGGGGGAAAGGCCTGTTTGCTTACTCCAGGAAAAAAGAGTGTAATCCATGCTATTTTGAATGATAGCGGCACTTTCTGAAATTGATTTTGTATCTGACATGATTCATTATTTACGATAAACATTTATTTTACAAGCCATTAGCTCATCCAGTTAATTCCTGCTTCCGGGTTCCATTTAGTGGTTGTTTTTTTTAGTTTGGTCCAAAACTCAATGGAACTTCTTCCGGTAATATCCCCCACACCAAACCGACTTTGATTCCAGCCTCCAAACGAGAATGGTTCCCTGGGCACGGGTACACCCACATTCACCCCGATCATTCCGGCGCTGGCATGATCAGCAATGTATTTTGCCATCCCACCGTTTTGCGTAAAAACGGCAGCAGCATTGCCGTATGGGTTTGCGTTTTCAATTGCCAATGCTTCATCCACTGTATTTACACGCATGATGCTGATCACCGGACCAAAGATTTCTTCCCTGGCCACAGACATATCTGGAGTAACAAAATCGATCACTGTGGGACCGACATAAGTTCCTTTTTCATGCCCGATGACCGTTGAATTTCTGCCATCCACCAGGATTTTAGCACCTTGTTTTTCAGCTTCCGTAATATATTTTTCGATTCTTTCTTTGGCTTCTTGGTTGATTACAGCTCCGAGGTTTACACCCGGGATAATTTTTCGGGCTTCATCGCAAATTTTATCAATGATATGATCCACGGATCCAACGGCAAGCATAGCCGAAGCCGCCATACATCTCTGCCCTGCGCAGCCACTCATGGAAGCTGCAATATTAGCAGCCGTCATTTGAGCAATGGCATCGGGCAACACGATGAGGTGGTTTTTCGCTCCACCCAGAGCCAGGCAGCGCTTAAAATTGGATGTGGCTCTGCCGTATATTATTTTGGCCACCTTTGTTGATCCGACAAATGAAACCGCTTCGATACCAGGATGATCACAAATAGCTTCTGCCATTTCAGCATCTCCATTAATGATATTAAAAACGCCATCCGGCAAACCGGCTTCTTTCAGCAATTCGGCAATTTTTGCGCAACTCAAAGGAACTTTTTCTGATGGTTTCATGACCATGCAGTTTCCTAAAACAAGGGCATTGGGCAAAGTCCAGTTAGGTACCATACTTGGGAAGTTGAAGGGCACTATCGAAGCTACCACACCTAGTGGATGATGTTCTGTGCGACATTCAACACCATTACTTACTTCCAATAACTCACCTGTTACCAATTGTGGCAATGAACAGGCAAATTCAGTCAGTTCGATGGATTTTTCAATTTCCGCTTTCGATTCATCAAATGTTTTCCCATTTTCTTCCTGAATTAATTTGCTAAGCTCAGTCATATTCTTTTCAAGTAGTTCCCGGTAGCGGTAAAATATTTGAACACGCTCTTTTATAGTTGTTTTCGACCATTTTGGGAAAGCTTTTAAAGCCGCTTTTACGGCCTTATCCAAGTCAGGTATTTCTGACATAGGAACAGCTGACAACAACGTTCCATCGATGGGAGAAATAACTTCCAAACTCCGCGAGCCGGAAGCATCGATAAATGCTCCATTGATAAAATTTTGAACCTTAGGGTATTTCATTTTTTAACAGGTTTTTTTACAAATATTTAATAAATGTATCAATTATATTAATATCAACGCGATATGTGATTCATCTTATCAAATTTTTACGTAAATAAGTTTTTATTTCAATTGTTTCAATATGTTTTAATGGACTGAAATACAATTGATAAGGTCGCTTTTTGAGTAAATGTACCTGAAAAACTATTTTTTTTTTTTTGATATCTACACACGTTTTCATTAAAACCCGGGATTTGAATATCATCAATCGATGCGCCGGCTATAAGTCCCGGCATTAAATTCGACAAGGGTGAGGTTAACAATTCAATTATAAAGGTTTTACACTATTTAAAAAAATCATGTGATGGAAATAACGTAAATTTGCATCCGCAAGTTAAAGGGATATAAAATAATTGCAGAACAATATAACTATGGGGAATTTTGATAATTATTTTTATCTGGGGAAAGTAATAAAACCTCATGGATATCAGGGACGATTGAGTGTTTTTTTAGACACAGATGACCCGGACGCTTATTTGGCTACACCCATTATTTATATTGATTTCGATGGCGCACTTGTGCCCTATTTTGTGAAAAACATCAACCTCATGAACAATAAAGCGGTTGTTACTTTTAAAGATATCGATACACCCGAACAAGCCGAAAAATTATTGAAAAGGGATATGTATCTTCCATTGGATGAGCTTCCTGTACTGACAGGCAACCAGTTTTATTTTCATGAAATCATTGGGATGAAAATAGTGGACAAGCATTTTGGATTCATTGGAGAAATTACGGAGGTGCTTCACTATTCAAAACAAGCTATCATTCAAACCTTTCACAATGAAAAAGAGGTGCTGATTCCCATCAGCGATGAAATTATTCTTGAGGTAGACCGGGAAAACAACTCCATACAGGTGGAATTACCTGATGGCTTGCTGGCCTTGTATCTTGATGAATAGATTACAGGATGCAGGATGAGTAGGCATAATACAGATACACGTCCATTTTTATTCAAACAATTTGGTCTGAGTCACCATCAATCAACCATGAAAGTCGGCATTGATGCTACTTTACTTGGGATATGGGTCGATGTAACCGGGATCAACATGGCCCTGGATATTGGAACAGGTTCGGGCGTTATTGCCATGTTGTTGGCCAGTCGTGGTGTGCCGGAAATTGATGCCATTGATATTGATCGTTTGTCAATTTCTGAATCCAATGAAAATTTTATCAAATCGCCATTTAGCAAACAATTGCATGCACACCATCAAAGTTTGGAAGCATTTGGTAAACACCAGTCGAAAAAATTTGATCTAATTGTTTCTAATCCTCCCTTTTTTGACCATCATTTTCTTGCGACAGATGAAAGGATTAACAATGCAAGGCACACCAGGACACTCACCCACAGCGATCTCATCCAAATAAGTAAAACGCTGTTGATGGATGAAGGCAGGTTGTGTGTGGTTCTACCCTACTCTGTTTCTGTGAATTTCAAGCTGGAGGCACAAAAGAACGAATTTTTTCTCCGTAGGCAGCTTCTTGTTTTCCCAAAACGGGGTTTACCTCCAAATAGAATAAATATGGAATTCTCCTTAGATCCATCCCTGCCATGCCACCATGAGTTGCTCACCATTCGTGAAGAAGACGAAACATATTCCAGCCAATTCAAAGAATTTGTCTCCGGATTTTATTTAGAATAATTTATAGATATGTTGCAATATAATGTTGATAATCATTTATTTAAAAAATTTTAATAAGTTATCATTTATGAATAGAACAAAAATAAATACACCAATATTTGTTTATGGCTGAACAACTCTTTATATTTGATGCGGATCGCTTTATAATTCTTTTTAAAATAGTCGTGATTGGATAGTTAAAATTCAATTGTTCAGAGATTTTTTAAATATAGAACATCAAAAGACTAAATGATGGAAACAAATTTTCGGCACGATTTTTCAGGCAAAATCATTTTGATCGTTGAGGATGAAATGAGCAATTTCGCATTGCTGGAAGCTTTGCTTTCAACAACCGGAGCTAAAATAATTCATGTTACAACAGGTAAAGCAGCCATTGATTATGCAACAAATCATCCTGACCTTGACATGGTGTTGATGGACATTAAACTTCCTGATATTATCGGGTACGAGGTAACCAGAAGAATTCGTATCCTTTATCCTGACCTGCCTATTATTGCACAAACTGCCTTTGTGATGAGCGGGGATAAAGAAAAAGCGCTTCGTTCAGGTTGTAATGCGTATATTCCAAAACCCATTGATCTCAATAAACTGCTTGATACCATGTCAGAATTTCTCCTTTAATTTCCCGAAATTTTAATTCTATGGGAAGCATATCCTTTTTCAGTATTATGAATCAGGACCATCAGGGACAACTCCAGATTATCTGACCCGGAATATGCAAATTTAGACAGATTCCAGCGTTTTATAAAGGTGGTTTATTCTATTTTTGATGCAAATTATAATCTGAATTCATGAATCTAATTGAAAAAATTCTGGCGCAGCATACCGACAGATCTGAGGTAAAGCCAGGCGACATTGTCGATATATTGATAGATGCCCGCGTAGCCCGTGATTTTGGCGGACCCAACGTAGTTAAAAC
>PCUL01000115.1:40483-66280 GCA_002771745.1 Bacteroidetes bacterium CG18_big_fil_WC_8_21_14_2_50_41_14 | reverse complement strand
TTAGTTTCACTCCCTGGAGTTGGTTGTTGGGCAGGTTTTGATAAACGCAAGTCCTGTTCATAATAACCTGCTTTTTACTACTTTTGCGCCATGGAGAAGAAAGAAATTGTACTAAGTGGCATCAGGCCCACCGGCAACTTACACCTGGGTAACTACTTTGGTGCGGTAAAGAATTTTGTCAAGATGCAGGAAACCCATACCTGTTTCTTTTTTATTGCCGATTATCATTCGCTTACCACACATCCCACCCCCGCTAACCTGCAACAAAATGTACGGCAGGTGCTTGTGGAATACCTGGCTGCCGGTCTCGATCCCGAAAAGGCTACCCTGTATCTGCAAAGCGATCTCCCGGAAACGGCCGAGCTTTACCTTTTCCTGAATATGAATGCATACATGGGCGAACTCGAACGGGTAACTACCTTTAAGGAAAAAGCACGTAAACAACCCGATAACATCAACGCGGGACTGTTAACGTACCCCACGCTGATGGCGGCCGATATCATTATTCATAAGGCCAATAAAGTGCCTGTAGGGAAAGATCAGGAGCAAAACCTGGAAATGGCCCGTACTTTTGCCCGCCGTTTTAACCACATGTACAAGGTTGAGTTTTTCCCACAACCTTCGGCCTTTAATTTTGGCGAAGAATTGGTTAAAATTCCAGGGCTGGATGGCTCCGGAAAAATGGGTAAATCAGAAGGAGAAGGCAATGCCATTTTCTTAATGGACGATCCAAAGGTACTGCGCAAAAAGGTGATGCGTGCGGTCAGCGACAGCGGCCCGACCGAAATGAACCAGATAAAACCAGAGCCCATCGAAAACCTGTTTTCGTTGCTAAAAGTGGTGTCGCAACCCGATGTGGTCGACTATTTCAACGACCAGTACAACAACTGCAACATCCGTTATGGAGATCTAAAAAAGCAGCTAGCCGAAGATATGATTGCTTTTACCGCTCCTATTAGGGAACGGATTGCAGAACTTAACGCCGATCAGGATTATATTACCCGCGTGATGAACCTGGGTGCTGAAAAAGCCCGTGAAAGCGGACGCCATACCGTAGAAGAAGTTCGTCAGATTATTGGTTTCAGAAAATACTACCCGTTCACTTGATAGAAAAAAACACATTTCAGAAAATCGCCGAAAGGGCCATCCTGGTTGGTTTAATTACCCGTGAAACCGATAAGGAGAAAGCCAATGAATACCTGGATGAATTGTCCTTTTTGGTGGATACGGCGGGTGGAATTCCTGTAAACAGGTTTATTCAGGCGCTCGACACTCCCAATCCAAAGACTTTTGTCGGCACCGGAAAACTGGAAGAAATAAAAGCCTACATCAAAGCCGCAGAAATTGACCTGGTGGTTTTTGATGATGAACTAAGTCCATCGCAACTGCGAAATGTGGAAAGAGAACTGGAATGCAAAGTGCTCGATCGAACTAACCTCATCCTGGATATTTTTGCCAAACGGGCACAAACGGCGCATGCCAAGGTTCAAGTTGAATTGGCTCAATACCAATATCTGCTGCCACGACTTACCGGTATGTGGACCCACCTTGAACGGCAAAAGGGAGGAATCGGCCTGCGCGGTCCGGGAGAAACGGAAATTGAAACCGACCGACGCATTATCAGGGACAAAATCGCCTTACTCAAAAAGCGGTTGATTGATATCGACAAGCAAATGGCCACCCAGCGTAAAAACCGCGGAAGTATGATCAGGGTGGCGTTGGTAGGTTATACCAATGTGGGAAAGTCCACATTGATGAACTTGCTTAGCAAATCGGAGATTTTTGCAGAGAACAAACTTTTCGCCACACTCGATACCACTGTCCGTAAGGTAGTGATCGAAAACCTGCCTTTTCTGCTGTCGGATACCGTTGGGTTTATACGCAAATTGCCCCACAGCCTGGTGGAATCATTTAAATCAACACTTGATGAGGTGCGCGAATCGGACATCCTGTTGCACGTGGTGGATATTTCGCATCCTGAATTTGAAGACCAGATAAAAACGGTAAACCAAACACTTGCTGAAATCGGAGCAGGTGACAAGCCTATTATCATGGTGTTTAACAAGGTAGATGCCTATGCAGTTTTAAAGCAGGAATCAAACAATTTTGATGAGAATCATCCATTGACTCTTGAGGAGTTGAAACAAACCTGGATGGCCAAAGAAAATCACCCGTGCATTTTTATTTCAGCCAAAACAAAAGAACAGTTCGACGAATTGAAAGAGCTGTTATACAACGAAATAAAGGTTGTTCACGCCGTCCGTTATCCTTACAACAATTTTCTGTATTGATTTTAATAGCCCCTTCTTCAAAAAAATTATTTTGAAAGAAAAAATTATAAAACTCATATCGAATAAAAGGGGAATTTTCTTAATACTAACCTTATTTTCTGTTGCAATCAGCATACAGGCACTCGTTACACAACCACAAGCCCGTGAAGAAGGAGGAATTGAATATCAGGCTTATAATAACTATACCATTTTCAAAAATTCGTTTGTCCACTTGGTCAACAACCAGGATTTGTATGTGATGTATCCCAAGGAAAACTGGGATTTATTCAAATATACACCAACCTTTTCAGCGCTTTTTGGTTTTTTTGCAATTTTCCCTGATTGGATAGGGCTAAACCTATGGAATCTATTAAATGTTTGGATACTGGTATTTGCCATTTATTATCTGCCCCGATTGGATGACTTTGCCAAAGTCACCTCGATATTAATTGTCCTGATTGAACTCATTACCTCCATTCAAAACGAACAATCCAATGCTCTGTTAACCGGTTTAATTATTTTTACTTTTGGACTGCTCGAAAACAAAAGATACTTCTTTGCCACATTGATGATGGCAATTTCGGTATATATTAAATTGTTTGGCATCGTGGGTTTTGCCTTATTTCTGTTTTATCCCGACAAATGGAAGCTAATTAAGTACACATCCTTTTGGATGGTGATTCTCTTTCTTATTCCCTTAATTTTTGTGAGTTTTGATCAATACATACAACTTTTTATCAGCTACAGACAAATGTTGATTCACGACCAGTCAATTTCTTATGGATATTCAGTGATGGGAATACTTAACTCATGGTTTGGCTTAAAGATTAACATGTTGTTGATCATCTTGACGGGAATGGCTGTTTTTTTGATTCCGCTTTTCAAATTTAAAGCCTACCAAAACTATTTATTCAGGTTGCTGGCATTAAGTTCGATCCTGATTTGGGTGGTGATATTTAACTACAAAGCGGAGTCACCTACCTTCATTATTGCTATGGCAGGCGTTGCCTTGTGGTTTGTGAAAGCTAAAATAAACGCCTTGAATATTGGTTTGTTAGTGTTGGCTATACTGTTAACATCCTTATCGCCCACGGATATTTTTCCCTCCTTTTTACGAAACGAATATGTAATACCTTTTACATTAAAAGCGTTACCCTGTATACTTATTTGGATGAAAATTATTTACGACATGATCAGAATGGAAAACAGCATTAAGCCAGAAGAATTAAATTCCTGATCACAGGCAGAAAACCAACATAATGTTGAATTTCGATTGACTGAAATGCAAATCAATCGTAGTTGCTTTAGGTAATTGAACTACTTATTTTTTACCTGAATCTTTTGATGTACAATAAATATCCACCGCTTTTAGTGCTTCTGGATTTCCCATTTCAGCTGCTTTTTTCCAGTCAGTACAAGCCTGGTCATTTTGTTTGGTATAAAAAAAGGCGAGACCCCTGTTCATATAAGCTTTGTCATTATTTGGTTCATATCGTATCGAGTTGGTCAAATCGGAGATGGAAGCCGCGTAATCTTTTAGCTGTCCGGCAACGGTACCCCGGTTGTAGTAGGCAAGGCCGTATTTTGGGGCTACCTGAATGGCCCGGTTATAATAGTCCATTGCTTTTGCCAAATCACCCCGGTTGAAATAAATCATGCCCACACCAACAAGTGAGCCTGAATCGGAAGGATTGTATTTGATCGCATCCTCATAATAAGATAAGGCCAGATCGGTTTGTCCCTGCATAGCGTATATCTTGCCCAAGTTGAAGTAGGCTTTGTCGTTGTTAGCATCCAGCTCCAGGACTTGTATAAAAGACTTAATAGCCTCGGTCATATTTTCTTCACGGTAGTATTGCAACCCATTGTTAAAAGCGGTTTTTGCCCTGCGTTTTTCAAGGATTTTCTCTTTCTCTTCAGGAGTTAGATCTGTGTCAGTGCCTTTAGTTGCTGGTGTTTCCGCCATATTGACCTCCATTGGTTTTGAACTGCCAGACTTAGGTTGAAAGGTAATGATGGCTTCTTGATCGTCTGTTGATGTTGCTACCACGGCATCGCCTTGTTTTTCAGCAAGCACTGTTTTTTTCGGCTTGTCTTTAGTTTCTGATTGGCAAGCCATTAAGAGCACAAGTCCGATGAGGATGGTGGTAAAAAAATATTTCATTTTCAATAAATTTTGGCAAAGATAACAATGATCAAAGGCCTGATGGTAGTTACTTTCGGCCAAATTGATAAATTTTGTTAAAGTATTTTACTGATCAAAACCAAAGGTGTAAAAAAAATACGATTTTTACCGTTTTAATTTGAATAAACTATTTCATGAACTCAACACTTGTTGTACTCGACACGATAGACAGATGGACACCATATTACGATACCGAAAGCATATTAACCGTTGGTGATTACCTGCAAAACCAGGAACTTAACCAGAAGCAGTTTTTCGTGATCAACCTGTGTAATAAACTCGATTACCATTCAGAAGGATACTATTGCTCGTTACTTGCACAAGCCCGTGGACACAAGGTGATGCCGGATATAGAGGTCATTAATCGCCTCGAAACGGGTGCTGTCATGCGGCTCGACAATCAGATGCAAAAAATTACCTACCGTTGGATGCAATCGATTCAGGTATCCCCTGAAGAGAACATAGCACTTGATATTTTTTTTGGCACTACCAGTGAAGTGGCTATGGAAAAAGTGGCGAGGTATATTTTCGAACAAAATCCATGTCCCATGTTGCGGGTGCATTTTGCTTTCCGCGAAAAGAACCAGATCGAGTCTATCAGGCCCTTGGGTTTGGATGAGTTAAACGATGCCCAACAGGATAGCTTCGCACGTGCATTGGATACTTTTAGCAAAAAAGTCTGGCGTCATCCACGTGCTAAAAAACCCGCACGTTACGATCTCGCCATTCTCATCGACCCGGATGACCTGCTTCCGCCCAGCAATAAAGGTGCCTTGAACCGATTCCTGATCCAGGCACGCAAACTAAATATTAACGCGGAACTGATTACGGCCCATGACATATACAGGCTCATGGAATATGATGCGTTGTTTATCCGGCAGACAACCTCGCTCAATCACATCACGTATCGCATGGCTTATCTGGCACAACAGGCCGATATGGTGGTGATTGATGACCCGCTCTCCATCATTCGCTGTACCAACAAGGTTTACCTAAAAGAATTACTCGACAAAGAGGAGATACCCACCCCTAAATCACAACTTATTTTTAAGTCGGAACCTGTTGGATGGAAAGAAATAAGTGAAATCTTAGGCTCGCCCATCGTGCTTAAAGTACCGGATGGATCCTTTTCTCATGGCATGGGAAAGGCAACCAATGAAGATGATTACCTGAAAATCCTGGCAACTTTATTTGATAAAACGGCCATCGTACTGGCACAGGAATTCTTGCCAACCGATTTCGATTGGCGAATTGGAATACTCAATGGAGAACCGCTCTTTGCCTGCAAGTATTTCATGGCGCGCGGTCATTGGCAGATCTATAACCACGATAGTAGCGGCAAAACCCAAACGGGCTCCTTCGAGACAGTACCTGTTAACAAGGTCCCAAAACATGTGATGCGCAACGCCCTTGATGCTGCCTCGGCCATCGGAAAAGGACTCTACGGTGTTGACATTAAAGCCTTCAACGAAAAATCGGTTATTATTGAGGTCAACGATAACCCTTCCATCGACCATGGTGTGGAAGACGCCATTTTAGGAGATGAACTGTATCGACTTATTTTACGCGAGTTTCTCGATCGACTCGAGAGAAAACATCGATAACATGAAAATGAGAACCCTTACATCCAACTCCAACATAAGAAAAGCTACATTGGCTGATCTGGATGCCGTGATGGCCATTGAAACAGAAAGTTTTGGTATGGATGCCTTTGGGGAAAGGCAGATGCGGTATCTGATGAAAAGCGCAACCTCATTGTTTTATATCGCCGAAACAAAGAATTTGTTGGCGGGTTATGTTATCCTGTTGATACGTAAAAACAGCCATCAAATGCGGATATATTCCATTGCGGTGTCATCGCTTTTGCGCGGAAAAGGGGTTGGCCAGTACTTAATCGATTTCGCATTGAAAACAGCAGAAAACAGGTTAAAATCCAGTTTAAAACTGGAAGTAAGAACAACCAATTCGGGTGCCATTCAACTTTATGAGCGAAATAAATTCACGTCAGTAAAAATCATTCCTGATTACTATCACGATGGTTGTGATGCGCTTGTGATGAAAAGAAAACCTTGAATTTACAAATTAACTATTGAGTTAATACCCGGATGGTTGCCGATTTTCCTGCCGGAAGGTCAAACCAAAACACCAATCCTTCTTCGGTAATTTTTTGAGCCGGTTTTAAACCATTTACCAGGACAAAATCTCCCAAAGTGGTCATCGCCAGCTGATTTATATCCTGATCACCCTGGTTGGTTAAAAGGATATGACCATCCGGGAACACGGTATAATCAACACTTTCGAGGGCAATTCTATAGTCAAGATAAGTTTTAATCGTGCACACATTGAGTTGTCCGGCATCACGCAATTCAGCCATGTTAGCCAATGTTTGGTTGAATCCCGGTTGAGCTACCAGCGAAGAATCTTCACCGTAAGTCCAGAATCCCTTTTTGGGATCAACCCAGGCGGGATAACAATGATTGATCACCGTTCCCCACTGATTGACAAAGTTTTCCAGATTGGCTTTGTTAAAATAATAATCCCACAAACCATCCTGGTCGATAAAGAGTACGCTGGTAGTTGGCCAGTGGATCATCGATGCGGATTTGGAGCGGTGCACCCAGTAATCGGCTTTTGGCCAAAAATCGCCAAATCCGGTGTAAGGCTTCGTAATGTTTCTGCCAAATTGCCAAAAATCAATCCCTTTCATGTCTTCATAATAGCTGTTGTGCAGATAATGAATACCGTATTCAGGCCAGATTTTCAATGCAAAGAATTTCGACTTTCTCAGCGTTGCATCGCAAACCAGGTCTTCCCGGTTATTTTGAGAACCATTGTTATTGCCATGATCGATCCAGGAAGAACTGCCAAAGTGTTGCTGCATATAGGACAACGCTTCCTTAAACATTTGAGGAGTGGTGGTGTATTGCTCGGGGGTATGCAAACAAATTTCGCTTCCTTTTTGGCTGATTTGGGTTAAAAAATCGAAAAATGCCGGATCGGTTTTTATGCTGCTTCCCAAACCAGGAAAACGACCACCGGAAACTCCATCGTTCCGAATACTGTCCGGATTGGCATAAAACACACTCTTGGTAACAGGAATGCCATATTTAACAAAACCACCAATGGCCTCTTTGGCATGGATGATTTTTTCAGAACCAAAGTAGGTGGCCCTGTGGGTTTGGATATTGGTCCAATCGGCATGTTCGGTCCAGATATAAGTGGCTAGAAATCCACCGGGGTTTTTCATTAGCCGCAGAATTTCCCAACCTGTATTCAGCAGGTTGATTTTAAATGAAAATTGCCGGCGGTCGCCCCTGTGGTAAACAGAGGCTGATTCCTCCGTTTTCCATTCTGAGCTGTCGGGGTTCAAAGGAAACCGAAAAAAAGGATGGTCGCGTTTGTAGTCCAGGTTGACCCAAAGTTGATTTTTTACCGTATTGAGTTGTAACGAGCTGACATCCGGCACATGATAAACCGACCAACCTTCATTTTTAGAACCAAATTGAACGCCTTGTTTGTCGAGCCAATATTCGGGTTGAAAATCGGCAGTATCCACTTGTCGGTTGGCCCTGAAAACCTTTGATACCGGTTGACCGCTGCTGAAAACAACCGACTCACGGCCAACTTCCTGTTTCTTCCTGTATTTTTCATTGATTTCTACCCTGATTTCGGGCTGGCTGTTTTGGCAATGGAGAATACATTCAAGTCTTGAATAAGGTGCGTTGATCTGAAAGTAGATTTCCGTTTCCATTGGACGAACCTTTTTCCGGACAAACTCCGGATGCACAAGGCCTTCATAAACTTTGCTTTTCAATGTTCTAAGAGAATAATACCGGATCGATTTGATCAATTGATTGTTCGCCTGATCCAAAATGGACACTTCCTGCTGTTTTTTGTTATAAAGTATCTGATAGAATGCATTGGAAAACAAAACTTCAATCAGTTCATATTCATCATCTGTTGGTTGATCAATCTTAATGTCGGGCAAAAAAGTCGGGTTATTTACAGTTAAAAAACTGATTTGTAGATCATCCATCCATACCGGAATTTCTGGTTGTTGATTCCAGAAATAGGCTTTTATGCCCGCGTTTTTCGTCAGGTTTGCCGGGATCATGACGCTGTCCGATACTCCGTTCCATTCTCCCTGAGTCAGTAGGGATGGTTTCAGATCAATTCCATACCAGAATTTCACTTGTTCTTTCTCGGTCAGGGTGATGACAAACAGAGCCCGGGCATCCATTTGATCTGCAGTTACCTGACAGCTGACTTTCAACCATGTATTTTTACCTGAGACTTCATCCGGGAAATAGCCTTCAAAACCAATCCCGTACGGTTGATCGTTTTTCGTTATGGAAGCATGGTTTCCTGAGAAGGCTTTCCCTGTATCAATGGTTTGTGTTCCAATCCAATGACCTGATGGAAGGCTGTCTTCGAGGTTGGTGAAATAAAGCTGACCCAGGATGACCAAAGGGAAAAGAAGGACTGCTGCTAAAAGGCCAAGTGGCTTTATTATCTGTCCCGGAAACGAAAATCGCGTTTTATTTAACAGGTTCATGCCTATTTGTATTCCTTCACGGGAATTTCATCTTTCAACACGTGGAGACCAAAGAGGGCCAATGCTTCAAAATCGTTCACCGATGGATAAAGGGCGATGGGGGCAATGTGTCCGATGCGATTTTTTACATTTTCGAGGAAGGTGTCGCTGTCGAAGATCATTCCTGTAAGGATGATGGCATCCACTTTTCCCGAAAGGGTAGCCACATGGGAGGCAATTTCTTTACTTACCTGATACGACAATGCATAGGAGATAAATTTAGCTTTTTCATCACCATCTGCAATGCGGGCATTTATTTCGGTGATGCTGTCGGTGCCAAGATAAGCCATGTATCCTCCTTTTGAGGTGATCATTTCCATGATCTCTTCTTTGGTGTATTTTCCGCTGAAGCACAGTTCCACCAATTGCCCTATGGGAAGCGTGCCAGTCCTGGTGATCGAAAACGGTCCGCCACCATCAAAGGCCTGGTTTACATCCACTACGCGGCCTTTTTCATGCGCACCTATACTAATTCCCCCGCTGCCGATATGACAAACAATCAGGTTGAGGTCCTCATAAGGTTTATTAACCGACTTGGCGTATTTGGAAGCCACATGTTTGTGGTTGAGGGCGTGAAAGATAGATTTACGCTTAAACAAAGGATGACCTGTCACCCGGGCCACATCGCTTAGTTCGTCCACTACTACCGGGTTGGCCATATACGCTTTCTTGCCAATTGTGCTGGCAATTTCGAAGGCCAGAATTCCACCCAGGTTGGTGGCATGAACGCCCATAACCCCCTGCTCAAGATCGTTCACCATGTTTTCGTTAATCAGGTAAACGCCTTGAGAAACAGGCTTTACCATACCGCTACGGCCCATCACCAACTCAATATTTTCCAGGTTGATGTTGTTTTTTTCCAGTTCACTCATAATGGCTTTAAGGCGAAACCCTTTTTGATCACCCACCTTGTCAAACTGTGCCAGTTCTTCCGGAAGGTGCTTGATGGTCTTCAGGAAAATAGGCTCTGTATTGCGGTAAACAGCCAGCTTGGTTACCTTAACTTCAGGATAGATAACCAGGATATTTTTATAAATCATGATCAAATTTTTGAGAGGATAAAAGTAGGGAAAAATTACGAGGATTGAAGAAAGAAGAATTTCTTCCGTTTATTAACTTAAATGGGATATCCGATCATCTCCCGTAAATAATAAATAGCTTTGTTAGATGAATAAACCACAATAAATTCCATTCCTTGCAGCCTGGCTTTAGCCGGCTGTAATAAAAAACCCCTTATCTTTAAACAACTGTTATATTGTAAAATCTGAAAATATCAGCAAATATCAGCATGGGAGATGATCGGATACCCCATTTTAACTATTTCGGAATGAAATCCGAAAAAGATTGATTATTTGGGTTATTATAATCTTGGAAGATATTGCCTTCTTAATCTACTTTCTGGAAAGTGCCTCCATGAATTAGTATGGTGAATTTTCAAGAGTAAATTTCACGGACAGATTATATGAAACCCTTACCTGTTTACCTTTTTGCTTCCCGGGAGTCCATTTAGGCATTTTACTTAAAACCCGAATGGCTTCTTCATCACATCCCCCTCCAATTCCCCGAAGAACCGTCAAATTTGAGACAGAACCATCCGTATCAATGACAAAATTTACATAAACAGATCCTTGTATCCTTTTTTGTTTTGCCAACAAAGGATATTTTATATTCGCCGCCAGAAAGGTCATCAAATTTTGCATACCACCCGGATATTCAGGCATCAATTCTACCATGGTAAAAACGGATATGAAATCAACAGGTACATACATCATCATTCTGATCTTGGTATTGCCTATTTTACCGGGAATCCAGGCCGGCATATTTTTTACAATACTCATGGCTGCTTCATCCAATTCATTTCCAATGCTGTCCTTAACCATAACATTTGAAACACTGCCATCTGTTTCAACCACAAAATAGACATCAACAATTTGTTGATTTTCAGTATCAATGCGTCCCTCATAATTTGCAACCTGCTCCATGAGATACTCATTCAGCGCATTTTGTCCTCCAACAAATTCAGGAAGGGAATCGGCTTCCAGATAAATTTTAGTTTGGCTTGGCAAGACTTCCCCCAGGCTAAAATTAATGGGCAAGGTTCTCATAACCCGAATCGGCACACCCTTTTGAATTCCGGGATTCCACACCGGCATTCCATGAATTACCCGCAAGGCTTCTTCATCACAACCACCACCAATACCTCTCAGTATTTTTTCGTTTGAAATAGTGCCATTGGCTTCAACCACAAACTGAGCATAGATTTTACCGGAAATACCAGCTTCTTTTGCCTCAGTAGGATACCAGAGATTTTTCATTAAATAATCCAATAATGCTTCTGAACCACCTATAAATTCAGGAGGCTGATCCACAAAAAGATAGATTGAATCCGGATTCGAAAGGGAGAGGCTATCCTGAGCCATCATACTACCGGAAAACAGAAAGAAAAGAATAGCTACTGTTGAAATGAAAATCTTCATAGAGACTCTAATGTTTGATTTTACGGCAAACTTATGAAAAACTTCTGTCCCTTATCAGGATATTAATTCACCGTGAAATAAAATATAGCTCCCTGACCTGGTGTCGAATCGAACCAAACGACACCTCCATGTCTTTCAATAATTCGTTTTACTGTACTTAGGCCAACACCTGTGCCCTGAAATTCACTGTCTTTATGTAGGCGAACAAATGGCCGGAATAGCATATCTGCCTTATCCATATCGAATCCGGCTCCATTGTCACGCACAAATAATACCTGCTTATCATTCATTTCAGTAGTGCCAAAGGTGATTTCAGGAGATGCTGATTTTTGGCTGTATTTTAAGGCATTACCTAACAAATTATTCAGTACAACGCGCATCATATTGGGGTCGGCAAACACGGTAATCCCATCCTGAATTGTAATATTGTAATTGCCTTGATAAATAGTACGGGTCATATCGATGATGACCTCGCGGGCCATTTTTGACATGTCAATTTCTTGTGAATCAATCTCACTGCGACCCGAGCGTGAGAATTGTAACAAGTCGTTGATTAATTGTGACATGTTTTGAGATGATTTGATAATCCAATCAATATATTCCATCGCCTCGTCATCAAGCACATCCGTGTATCCCGTTCTAAGGAGATCAGCAAAGCCGATCATTCCATTTAAAGGAGAACGTAAATCATGAGAGACAGTATGTGCGAAGGCTTCCAAATCTTCATTTGCAGCCAACAGATCTTCATTCAGTATTTGAAGTTGGTGTTGTGCTTCGATAAGTTGTGAGTTTCGACTGATAGCCGCTTCATAAACCGATAATAACAGGTCAAGAATCTGTTTCTTGTCCGAATTGATTTTAAATTTTTGATTCTGAAACATGATTTCGATGCTCATATCACCAAACCCTGAATCCTTGAAAGAACGGTTTGCAATCAGGTAACTGATGCGGGCAATAAGATACTTTTCTTCATAAGGCTTTGTAATAAAGTTATCGGCCCCAGCCTGAAGGCCCTTGATGATATCCAAAGGATCGCTCAAGGAGGTGAGCAGAATAACGGGTATATCATTCAGATCAGGATTGTTTTTAATCCTGGAACAAAATTCATAGCCATCCATTACAGGCATGATGATGTCACTTATTATCAGTACTGGTTTTTCGTTCAGAGCAGCTTCATAGGCTTCAGATCCATTTTTGCAAATCAAATAGTTGATTTGATTGGCCTCAAAGAAAAACTTCAGTTTTTTGGCTTGAACCATCGAATCTTCAGCGGCAAGAATATATCCGTTTTCCAGGTTGATTTGAAAAAATGTGTCCATGATTAAAATTTTTATTTTGAAAATATTTTATTAATAAGATCTACAATGGCCTGTGGTGGAAGGATTTTGCAGGCTGCTTCAAGTTTCACGGCTTCACCCGGCATTCCAAACACCAAGCACGACTCTTCATCCTGCACCAGGGTAAGGGCTCCTTTATTTTTAAGCAATTTTAATTCATCAGCTCCATCTTTACCCATTCCCGACAAAATAACGGCAATCACTTTTTCTTGAAATACCTTGGCCGCACTATTAAAAAGATGTCCTACGGAAGGTCTAAGTCCCTTCAGTGGAGGGTCGCCCGATATGGTAGCCAACGTTTCAGATTTTAATATCAGGTGTTGATCTCCTGGTGGAAAATAGGCATGCCCGGCTATTAGCACTTCATCAGCAGCAGCAATATGGATGGGTACATTTGAAGTTGATCGAAGCCAATCGCAGTAACCTTCCGCAAAATGCGAATCGATATGCTGCACAACCAATACCGGAACAGGGATATTTTGATTTAGTCCGTTTAGAATTGTTTTTATCGCTTCAGGGCCACCTGCCGATGCCCCAATAACAATAACTTTATATTCAGTAGCTTGCAAACATGGTTTCGAGATATTCTTCTGGAAATTTTTGTTAATTGCAGGTGTGGAGTTGGCAAGAATAGTTCTTCTTTTCACCACCTTAATTTCCGACATGGTTTGTAGCATGTTGAGGTATTTCCTCGCAGTATATTCAAACTTTGGATGTCCGGGACCATATGGTTTTTGAAGTATATTTAACGCACCGGCTTCCAGCACTTCCATCGCCATTCCCATTTCACCAGGCTGATATAAGCTGCTCACAATCAGGATGGGTATCGGATATAACTGCATAATCTTACTTGTGGCTTCAATTCCATCCATCAGGGGCATATTGATGTCCATACTTACCACATCAGGATGCAGGTTAACCACCAGATCAATGGCCTCTTGGCCATCGGATGCAATACCGACCAACTCAAAACGATCGTCCCTGCTCAGCAGCCCTTTGTATAGTTTCTGACTGACCATACTATCGTCAACAATAAGCACTTTGATTTTTTTGAGTTTATTTTCAGTCATTTAATTATCAGATTAATCGCTGAATGGTTTCAATTAAATTGCTTTTTTCAAAACTTCCTTTTACGATGTATGCATTTGCACCCGCTTCCAATCCCCTTTGCCGGTCATTCGCTGAATCGAGCGAGGTAACCAAAATTATTGGGGTGTCGGCGAGTTTTTTTATTGAACGGATTTGAGAAGTGAGCTGAAACCCGTTCATGCGTGGCATTTCTATATCCGATACGACCAAATCAAAGGTTTCCGCTTTTAATATTTCGAAAGCCTCCATTCCATCTACGGCTGTTTTTACTGTAAAGCCGGCTGCTTCAATAAAGTTACGCAACATATTACGCACTGTAATTGAATCTTCTACAACGAGAATATTTCTTTCAATGGCTTCTGTCCCTTCGTTATCAACCTCTTTAACTATCTCAATATCATTTATCAGACTTCGTTGAGCAGCCGAAGACATTAACTCGGCGATGTGCAAAATGGGTACAACTTTACCGTTTCCCAACAAAGTAGCCCCGGCAATATTTGTAACATGCCGTAATTGAGGGCTGAGGTTCTTTACAACCCCTTCCTGTTCACCTAAGACTTCATCAATAATAAACGCAATTTTCTTTTGAGACAATTGAAGTATTAAAACGTTAAGAGTGGATTGTTGTTTCTTTTCAGCGGGGCGATGTCGAATATGAAGGACTTCTCTTAAATGCACCAGGGCGATTGTTTCATTTTTGAATGAAAAGGTCTTTTTCGATTCAACGGTTTTAATATCTGATAGTTTGAGTTGCAGGGCTTTAATTACTGTAGATGTAGGTATTATAAAGAGCTGGTCGGATGCCCTTACAAGAATTCCTCGAAATGCAGCCATCGTTTGTGGCAAGGTAATTTTAAATGAAGTACCCTTTCCCTGTTCTGTTTCCAGTTCAATGGTTCCCTCAATGCCAGCTACTTTTTCGGCTACAATCGCCATGCCCAGTCCTCTTCCCGAAACATCGGTAATAAAAGGGCTGGTTGAAACTCCTGAGGAGAATATAAGCATGTTAATTTCGTTTTTTGACATGGCCTCTACCTCTTCCGGTTTGATTATACCGGATTTGATGGACGAGTTGATAAGCTTTTCAGAATTAATACCAGCACCGTCATCGCTAATGAGCATCTCAATGTTTTGGTTATCCAGACGGATGGATATGTTGAGGTTACCCATAGCTGGTTTATTGGCCTTTAAACGGTCGGATCTGGTTTCCAGCCCATGATCAATGCAGTTTCTGATGAGGTGTATTAATGGATCCTTCATCTCTTCGAGAATGCGGCGGTCAATTTCAATTTCACCTCCTTCCATCTGCAAATTAATTTCCTTGTTGTATTCTTTGCCTAAGTCTCTGACAATTTTGGGCACAATATTTAACAACGAAGAGAATGGGTACAATAAAGTTTTTTTTATGTCGAGCAACATTTCGTCAACTGACCTGATTACTAACCGCTGCATCTGTTCGAGACTCCCATTGATCTTGTTAAGTTCCTCTGCATGTTTTTTAAGATACACTTTCTGTTTGGCACCTTCTACACTCTGATGTGATTCGTCTACTTCGATTGACATAGTAGATTGGGTAAAAAACCTGTCATCCTGTGTTTTTCGCCAGCTGTCGAACCTGGTAATAAGTTGTTCGAGTTGTTTGATCTGAAATTTAAGTGAGGTTTTTACGGTTACCATTTCTTCCGCCTGCCGGAGTATATCATATAATTTTGAGGTTGTTACACGTACTGTTTCTTTGTCGGATAACTTCATGTGAGATTCGACAATTGGTTTATTAACTTGAGTATTTAGAGGTTCCGGAACGGCAGATAAAGAGGTTTCTTCTGCCCTATCTGCTGCTGTGGCAGCAATGGGGTTTTCAGGTTTTGATGACGTAAATTTATTTTCAACACGAGGTTGGGAATGTAATACTCCAAAACCGGGAGATGATTTTTTAATAAACCCTTCAAAACTTCGTTTAAATTGTGAAAGGTTGTTTTCGGATACTGTCTTTTGTTTGGAATCTATTTCAGAGATCATGATCTCAAGATAATCAGCCGCTTTAAGAAAAGTGTCGAAAATGGCAGGGATTAATTTCAGGTTTCCCTTTTTTATTTCATGAAACACATTTTCCATGCCCATGCACAACTGCTCAATCTGGGTAAGGTTAACTGCCCTGGCAGCACCTTTCATGCTATGGATTTCACGGAAAATAATTTCTACATCCGACTGACTATTGGCTGAACCCGGTGTTTTTTCCAATTTAATCAGCCCATTGACAATAGCCTGGTGATGCTCGGCGGCTTCAATTTTAAAGTCTTCGAGTAATTCGCGTAAAAATTCTTCCTGCTGGCTATCCATTGCTCTTTAAAGTCTATATCTTTCAATAATTTTTTGCAAATTTTGACTCAATTCATTTAAATCGCGTGTAGCCGATTGTGCCTGCCTGATTCCGGCTACATTTTGCTCGCTGGCTTGTTTTATATTTTCCATAGCCGGAACAATTTGATCCATGCCAGCCATTTGTTGTTGGCTTGAAGAAGAAATTTGAATGGAAGCCTGTACAGCTTCTTCCACGTTTTCGGTCAATGCCTCTACAACTTGCCTGTCTTCCATAACAAAAACACTACCTTCCTCAACAGTTTTTGCACCCTGACTGATCACTTCTACGGCAAGATTAACTGATTTTTGTATTTCGTTCAGTATTTCTTTTACCTGTGCAGTTGATTTTTTCGATTGCTCGGCGAGGCTTCTTATTTCTTGAGCAACAACTGTAAATCCTCTTCCATGCTCACCAGCTTTAGCGGCTTCGATGGCGGCATTAACTGCCAATAGATTCGATTGGTCGGCGATATCCGAAACGGTAGATGTAATTTCACCAATTGATCTGTTTTGCTCAGAAAGTATGGTAATGGTATTTCGGATGACTTTCATCTGGTTGTCAATTTTCTTGATGGCATCAATCATCTGTTGTGAAGATTCCAGGCCCTTTTCAGCTAACTCGAATGATTTTTGTGAGCTGAACAACAAGTTTTTTGCTTTCTGACTGGAGACTGTAGAAGTTTGACGAATTTCTTCCATGGTGGTTGTGGTCTCTGCAATTGCGGTGGCTGTTTCAGCCGCACTGGTCGAAATTTCGGCGACAGTGGTCTGTATTTCTGCCGAAGAGGTGCCTAAAATAGCAACGCCTTCTTTCATCTCATCTGAAACCCTTGCCAACATGCGGCGGATACCAATAATAATAATCAACGAAACAATTACGAGTACAGTTGCCAAGGTAATCAGCGTAATGTAGGTGTTATTCACTACTCTTTTCGATTGTTGGTCAAGCGATTCAGTTCTGTCGTCCAGAATTTTTTCCAGGATCAACAGATGTCGGCCGATTTCTTCAAAAAGGGGAACCTGCTTTTCAGAAAACAAATTATGAGCCTCCTCAATTTTATTCTGACTGACCATTTCTTTTAGGTTGCTTTCAATGTCAGACAAACTGATAAGGAGTCTTTCAATTTCATCAAACTCATCCCGGGTACCGGGTATGTCAATGATAGCCAGTTTGATTTGATTAAAACTTTGCTCTGCAATGCCCCGTGTCTTGATAATTTCATGCATGTATTTTTCACGCTCGGTAGTATTTTGAGAATACATAAATTGACCCATCAAGACACTCAAATGGTTTTCATCCGTTCGCAATTGTGTCAGGCTTCTGGTGACCCTGAAGGATTCTTTCACCTTGTTTTGTACCTGAATGATATTGTTGAAGCTGTATAAAGCCACACTCAGCGCAATAACGATAAGAACGATGATGACTGTGAAACCGGAAACCATTTTTGTTTGGGTGCTGAATTTTAAAGAATTCTTCATAAATAAAGTATTGATAATGGTTAATATCAGTTTATTATTGGTCAATAATCAATTGGGTGCTGTTTAGCATCCGGTTAGCGTCAAGAACGATAAGACCTTCGTCAGTAATGCCCGATACAAAATCAGCACCTATTCCATTAAGCGTTAATGGAGCATCACTTAATGTGTTAGATACAATACGTTTATTACCAACTAACCCATCGGCTACAATTCCAAATTCCATTGTGTCGTTACAGAGAATGATTACTTTGTTTAATTCCGTGAGTCCTTTTTCGGTTAATCCAAAGATCACTTTGAGGTTAACTATAGAGAGGATTGTTCCCCGAAAATTAATCACTCCCATGACAAAGTCAGGTGTACCCGGAATGGTTGTTATCTCATTGAGTGACAACACTTCACGTAAATACTTCCCTTCGATGGCGTAATGTTCGGGATGAAGAATAAATTCAACCACCTCCACGCTGTCATCGCCCACAGGAGTTGCTTTCTTTTTAAATGCAACTACCCGTGCCCTTTCATATAAGGTTTTTTGCTCATTAACTATCATCCCATCGACATTTTTACCATTTGCCTGAGCCTTCCGGCTGTCATACCATCCAGATCGGGCACTATTTCATCATCATCCCACGAGTCAAGGCATCTGATCAGGTTAAGTGATTGTTTCATTGCCTGATGGTTCTTGCCCAATCGCTTATATATGTCACTCAGGCTCAATTGAGCAGCCAGGTGGTTTGGCTCAAGGTAAAGGATACTCAATAATATTTTCCCGGCCAGGTCCCATTCTTTTTGTTCGATTAGGATGGTGGCATAAAGATAACGAATTTCAGCTGTTATACTGTTGCTTAACAATAAATGTTCCATCCAGGTCCTGGCTTCATCCAACTTACCCATATTGGCATATGATTTCACCAGGATCAACATCAGGTTTGTATCGGAGTTGATCTCTGGTTTTTGAAGACAATATTCTACACATTCAGGATATTTTGAAGCTGCAAAAAGCAAAGCAGCCTGAATCGGGTTTTGTTTTTCAGATTCAGCATCAACTGGATTTGAAGTCTCAGGTTCTTTTACATCATGTTTGAAAGGACTGTTTGTTTTCAACTTGAATCTATCCTGTTGGTTAGATCTTTTCACTTTTGAGCCTGTAATAAACGAAACTTGTCCCTTCTTGCTTTTAGTGAAATCTTCTTTCAACTCCGTTTTTTGTTCTAACTCCGTTTTTTGATAAAAAATGCCGTTGTGGCTGAAAACCCTGCTAAAAAGCGAAAAATAAATGTCGTTAAGTTCTACCTGGCTTGTAATTAACCATCCATTATTTTTAAGGGCCATATGAAAGCGTTGGGATATTTCACAAATCGTTTTTGGAGCGAAATACATCAATACATTGCGGCAAAAAATGACATCCATATCATTTGTTTTGTTCGAGGTTAAAGGGTAGTGATCGCTTACCAGGTTTAACCGTGAAAAGGTCACCATTTGCTTAATTTCAGGTACTATTCGAAGTAATTTTCCTTCCTTAACAAAATATTTGTCTTGAAGTTCAGTAGAAGTTTCCCGAAACGACCAGGGGGTATATATTCCTGTTGTTGCTTTTTGTAGGGCGGCGTCATTCAAATCGGTTGCAAGGATGGTAATATCCCAATTTTCGATGTCAGGAACTATTTCTTTTAATAGCATGGCAATGGAATATGGCTCTTCACCCGAACTGCACCCGGCACTCCAAATCCTGATGTATTTATTGTCGCCACTCCGTTGTGAAATAATTTCAGGGATGATTTTCTTCCGAAACATATCCAATGCTACTTTCTCACGAAAAAAATAGGTTTCACCGATGGTCAGGTGTTTTGTCAGCACTTTTATTTCTTCGTCAGGAATGTCGGGTTGGGCAAGCCATTCACAAATGGCAGGTAAACCCTGGTCATGTTTCAACTCTACAACAGCATTTAGAATACACCGCTCTAAATTATGCCATTGGTCTTCAGGATAATGAAGCCCATACAATTCACCAATTTTATCACTGATAAAACCCAGATGTTTTGCCCTTCCCATTAAATTGATGCTTTGTTTTGGGTTTCAAAAATCTGTTTTAATTGTAATTCTATTTCGCTGTTTAGCAGGTTTTTTACATCATAGATCGCAATAACCCCATCTTCATTTCTCAGAAACTGTAACTTTTTCAGGTCATTGCTCCGATCGGGGGATGACAAAGACACATCTACACGGCTTATATCCTCTTCGGGAGGTTTCCTGATTTCTTCAACCTCATCTACTACCATGGCAAACATTCCAATATCGGATGAAACGATTATAAACCGATCGTTTAATCCGATTGGCTTTGATGACAAACCAAATCGTTTTCGGAGGTTTAGTACCGGCATTATTTCTCCATGAAAATCGAAAACTCCATGAATAAGTTCATTGGCATCAGGAACAGATGACACTGCCACTGCCCTTATCACGCTTTCGACATTTGTCAATGGGATGGCAAAGCGCCTGTCGGCCAGAAAAAAGCAAAGCAGCGTGCAGTTTTGATTACTCATTGCATTTGGTTTTGGTTAAAAAAAATCCATACGACAAAATACATGGCAAATATAACACTAAAGTGTTCCTCAAATATCGCTCACTTTATTGTTATCTTACCGTTCCCCTCTTTAAGAGAACAACGCGTTGTATATCAGAAAGTATTCGCGTATTGGAGGTCCTTAATAAGTAAAAATGCATTTTAGATTCCACATCGTACCAGTGATAGGCTAATCTTCTAATTGTCTTTAAGTACAGCAAGTTAAAATGCTTAGTTTAGGATTAATCATTATGTTTTACTATATTTTCGGAATGAATTCCAAATAAGTTGTATTATTTACAATAGTGGGCCAACTAATGGTATTGGCGAACCAAAGAACAAAAGAAGATCGATTTTGTAGAAGAATCCGATGGTCAAATAACAGCTTTCGAGTTTAAATGGAGCATCAGGGCAAAAGTAAAACCCCCCAAACAGTTTATAGAAAATTATCTGAATGCTAAATTTGAGGCTGTTACCCCTGATAATTATGAAGAATTCTAGTTGTAGATGGTAAAAAATATGATCTTCTGCTCCAAACTTTAGCCATAAATGGTTTCCCTCAGTTTCGCTTATCTTTCTAATTCTTCGAAAAGAAGAGTTGGTTATCCCCTTGCATCAGTCAATTTTCACATCTATTCTATAGCGTGAACCATAGAATGACTAAAACTATTATAGTAACCAATTGAAAGAAAAATAAGTAGAAAATAATTTGACAATTATTTTGATGCGTAAATAAATTAGCAGTATATTTGGTGTCAAATTGTATTAACAATTAAAACACTGTTAAAATGAATAAAAATTGGATTTCTCCAAATACCATTATCGGACCAGTAGCCACAGGTGTTTATTATTACCCAAGAACAGAAATTATTGACGATATCTGGGTAGAACTATCAAAAGGCAATTACATCCTCATTGCAGCGCCACGCAGAGTGGGAAAAACAAGCATCATGCGTGATTTGGAACAAAATCCGCAAGCAGGCTATATCGTTAAATTTGAGAGTATTCAAGCTGTAAAATCAGAAAAAGAGTTTTACGAAACATTGTATCGTCTGATAATAAGTTGTTTAGATAAAAGTGTTAAGGCAAAGAAAAGGATATTGCGTTTTTTTAAAAAGAATAAAATATCCGAAATAGATATTAGTGGAAAAATAAAAATTGAAGACAACGACTTTAATTATCTTGAAGAAATAAATACCATTTTCAGACAATTAGACGACAACTCAGAAACCATTGTTCTGTTATTGGATGAGTTGCCGGAAATATTACACAACATCAATAAAGCCGGCAAAACAGAAGAAGCAAAAGCCATTTTAAAACAATTAAGAACCTGGAGACAAAGCGAATTTAAAAAATTACAATTCGTTTTGGCCGGCTCAATTGGTATCCATTACGTTGTAAAAACCATTGAAGGCCGAACTGCCGATTTGAATGATTTGCAAAAAATAAATTGTGAACCTTTAGATAAAACTCAGGCACTGCAATACATTGATTGGGCAACCAAAAAAGCAAGCGTCAAATATAGCGAGAATCTGAAGGCTTATTTAATAGAAAAAATCCAGCATTATTACACGCCTTACTTTATTAACTTAATGTTGGATGAAATTGATAAAAAAGCAAGAAAAGAAAACGCCCCGGATATTACAAACCCGGATATTGACGATGCATTTAATAAGGTGGTAAAAAACAACGAACATTTTGCAGATTGGAAAAACCGCCTTTCAGAATATTTACCAAAAATCGATTTTGATTTTGTACACGAAATTTTGATTCACATCGCCCATAAGAATTTTATTACAATCCAAACCATTTATGACAAAGCAAGTAAACACGGAAAAACAAGCGACTATATGGATTTGATAGGCGATCTGGAACAAGACGGCTATATTGTTGAAGAAAAAGAAGGCAACAAAAAGTATGTTTTCATTTCTCCATTCTTAAAAACATTTTATTTGCGAAACAACCCCATTTACAATGGATAATAACAATGCACAAATCGGAAATTGGTTCTTAGACCAACTCGCAGTGTACCAAATGGCCAACAGCGATCATCAGGCTGTTAAAAATAATTTTGTCATTCGTAAAGTTGAATACAGCATTATTATAGATGCCATCATAAATAAGAAAGCTAACGATCCGCTACAACATGAGTTAATTTTAGGAAGAAGAGGCAGTGGAAAATCGACTTTGTTGAAACGCATTGAAATTGAAATTGTTGAAAATCCAAAGCTCAACAAAAGATTTATCGCTATCAATTTAGCCGAGGAACAAGCAGGCATTTATCGCTTGTTCGATTTATGGGAGCAAGTAATTGAAGAGCTAAACAAGCAGCATCATTTTGATATTCATATCCCCGATTACAAGGGTTTTAACAACGATCAGGCTTATACCCGGTATCTGTTAACATCGATTCATCAATACTGCACCAAGCACAAAAAGCGCATTATTTTGCTGTTGGATAATTTTGACAGGATTGTTGAAAACTTCACTGATGACGGAAGTTTGTTACGGGAAACCCTTATCAATTATAATTCCATTCAAATTATTGCAGGAAGCACCAGAATGGACGAACATTTCTGGCGATACGATATGCCATTTTATGATTTTTTCAGGTCCCATAAATTGGAGGCTTTGAGTAGAGAAGAAATGAACGCCCTGCTCACGCATTGGAGCCATTTGCTAAATATTGAAAGCCTGAAAGAATTTGTGGAAAACAATCCCGGTAAAATAGAAAACATACGGATTTTGACTGATGGATTACCAAGAACCTTACAGTTTTTTATTCAAATAGTATTGCAAAAATCGGAATCGACTGCCTATGATTACCTTAAAAAAACAATGGACAATGTAAGTCCTTTGTACCAGGAGCGACTTAGTAGCCTGACTGCACAACTAAGGAAAATTGTGTATGAAATGGCTTGTATCTGGGAGGCTTGCACCACGAAGCAATTGGTTGAGAAAGTTAAAATGGAGAGCAAGCTCATTTCGGCAAACCTAAAAACATTGGTTGAAAAAGGGATTGTGGATAAAATAGAAACCAATAAAAAACAACATCTGTATCGGATTTCGGAACGGTTTTTTAACATCTGGTTAATAATTACACAAGGCAATACCGATCAAAAACGCAAAGCAAAATGGCTAACTGTTTTTCTTGAAAATTGGTACAATGCAAGCGATTTAAAAAAGTTGGCAAACGAACACATTGCTCTTTTAAAAGATGGCAAAACAGACTGGAATAGTGCTTTGCTGCTCTCGAAAGGATTGTGCCAAAGTAAATATGTATCTGAAAAAGAAAGAGATACTATTATTGAACTAACAGAAAATATAAAAGGAATGGGGATAGAGGACTGCCTGATTGAATTACCTGAGAAGCATCAAAGCATCATGGAGGAAAGCATAAAATATTATAAAGAGAATAAAATAAATAAAGCCAAAGCATTAGAATACATTAATAAAGCTTGTGAAACGAATCAGGATTTCAAATTAAAAGAAACCCAATTAATTGTTGAAATATGGAATGGGATTTTTAATAATATTGAAAAAAGAGCCGCAGAAATTATTGAATCAAAAGAGGAGTCTGTCATAAATGATCTAATCTTTGACTTACTAGTTCAGCAACAAAAGCGCATTGTGTTAAATCTTTTTGAAGATCAGGTTTTCGGCAAAGAGTTACAGGAGAAGTATACCATCCTATATTATGTAACGCTGATTTTAAACATAGTGCAAGATGACAATTTATTTCTTAAAATTCCACCTGAGTTGCAGTCTACCATTGATGATGTTTTGTTAAAAATAGAAACCAATCAAAAGTTGTATGGTTATTAATCATGCGAGTCGAGGGTAAAGTAAATGGAGCACCAGGGCAAAAGTAAAGCCACCCAAACAGTTTTTAGAAAACTATTTAAATGCTAAATTCGAGGTTATTACCCCGGATAGTTATGAGGAATTTTTGTTGTAGGCCAATCGCGAATATTGCCATATTAGCATAAATACGGAAAGTATACTTGCCATATTATATATATTTTGGTAAATTTAGATGCTATAAGTTAAATATTGGTGTAATTTTGTTCAAACTTTTTGGATAATGTGGATTAATAGAAATTATGAATCTGACCCTGGCTATTTACAAGCAGGAAAAGTAAATTTACTTTACGGGCCAAGAAGAGTTGGCAAAACCGCATTAATTGATAAATTATTGGAAGATGCGGAAGGAAAGGTTTTTACTGGTAGTGGTGACGATATCCAACTGAGATCAATATTGGGATCAGAGGATAGTGTCCGGATTTTATCTGCAATGCAGGACTATGATGTTATTTTTATTGATGAGGCTCAAAGAATTCCAAAGATTGGTTGGGGGCTAAAAATCCTCATTGATAATTTACCCCGGACGACAATTATTGCCTCCGGTTCTTCATCTTTTCAACTTTCATCACAAGTAGGAGAACCATTAACTGGACGCAGCCGAACCAGAATGTTGTTTCCTGTATCAGTCTCAGAATTAAAAACGCAATTTGGCGGTATGCACATCTTGCAAAACCTGGCAAACTACCTGGTTTTTGGAATGTATCCTGAAGTGTTGTGCATTGGAAACAGTACTAATAAAGTAGCTTATTTACATGAGTTGAGAAATTCATACTTGCTTAAGGATATATTGGAATTGGAAAACATCAGAAATGCAGATAAGCTTTATGATTTATTGAGGCTTCTATGCTATCAGATTGGAAATGAGGTTTCTTTAAGCGAATTGGGAAATTCTCTGGGTTTGGCAAAACAAACCATTGGCCGATATCTAGATTTATTGGAGAAAGCCTTTATCATTAAAAAAATGAGTGGGTACTCCAATAATTTGAGAAGGGAAGTCACAAAAACCCACCGTTATTATTTTTACGACAACGGAATACGCAATGCCATATTAAACAATTTTAATTTGCTTGAGCAACGCAATGACATTGGTATGTTGTGGGAAAATTTTATGGTGATGGAAAGGATCAAAATGCAACAATATCAAATGATATTCAGTAACAACTATTTTTGGCGGACCTACGATCAAAAGGAAGTAGATTTTGTTGAGGAACGGGATGGAAAACTATTTGGATATGAATTTAAATGGAATCCACGGAAAGTTAAAATTCAGAAAGAATGGTTGGCCACCTATCCCAATGCCAGTTTTGAAGTGATAAACAAAGACAACTTTTTAAGTTGGATTGAATAGGTTTTTGCTTCAAACACTAACCATAAATGGTTTTCCCCCGTTCCGCTAATTTTTTTAACTCATCGAAAAGAAGGGAAGGATTAGCACTAAAATAGTTGACTCCCTGAAATGAAGTGGATCGACAAGCTTCTTTTGAAATGTATTTATTGAAAAATCCCGGGATATCGCGATGACCAATATTCAAATGTGGCACCAATGTTTCAATGATCAATTCTTGATTATTCTGATTGATG
>PCUL01000115.1:38289-40448 GCA_002771745.1 Bacteroidetes bacterium CG18_big_fil_WC_8_21_14_2_50_41_14 | reverse complement strand
CTGCAAAGGAAAACCCTCCTTCATCATGTCTTCTACCACATGCACAAACGAAAGGCTGACCACTTTTTCGCCCAGCCCTATGATCCTGCTGTTGTATTTCATCATTTTATAAAGTGGACTTTTTGTGCCGTTGGGATACATGTCAAGGTGATGTTCGTCCACAAGTTCATGGGCCTTTGAGCCCAATGCCACAATCGAAGTGGTTGGGTGCAAACTTCGTACGGCATTTTTGTGCCTCCGTGCCAATTCGGGCAACAGCCCCATGGTGGTAGGCGAACGTTTTACATTAAACACAGCCTCCGGTTGTTTCAAATAATCTTCGGCACGATCGCGGTAATGCCAGCAAGGGAATACAAGCGTACCTTCTTCTCCAACAGCCTCCATCAGCAATTTCAGCAACCTATAAGCCGAAAAACCAATGTTGAGCTTGTCGGTAGAGCTGTGAATATAAAGGATCATTCCTGTATCCACCCCTAGTTTACTTTTCAGAAGTGTTAAAAACTGGTTTTCGGTGAGGGGCGGATATAAAAGCCCGTTGAGCTTGTAGTATGCGTTACGTGCTAATTTAAAGTATTTTATAGGAAGATATTTGTAAATAACATCACCTAAGCTCATGTGGTTGAAAGGTTTTTGTTGAGGTTGGTAAAGGTAACAAATTCAAGTTTACGGCCATATTTCTTACTTGCTAGCCTGACAAATTCCGAAAGCAGGAAATAGTGGTATTTGTCCATCGATTTGGGGTGTCCGATCAGGCTCATAATAATTTCATCGTGACTCTTAAACCTGTTGACATTATAATCCAGGATTTTCATCAGGTAACCGGGTGAAAATGTGTGGTTATCAACAGTTAACATGCGGCTTGAGAACAGTTGTCTAATTTTATCCCGCTTGCCCACACTTTCGTTTGAATGGATCATGGGACCGCGGCTTTCGACAGCTCTGTCAGCATATTTCTTTAGTTTCAAAGAGGTAGGCATTTCAAAAATTCCCTTTGGTTTGGAGGCAATTGGAATTTCAAAAAGCGTATTTTTATTTACATCAGTCTTGCTAAAATTGCCATCGCTTGACAAGTACCAATTTGGTAAGTTTGGGACATCCCTGTAATCGACCAACGAAGTATTCGACCTGAAAAAGTAGCCCGGGCTGATGGAACTGTCGAAACGGATACCATGCTTAAACAAGGCATTTAATATTTTGTCGGCATGTGGAACGAAATTATATCCACCGGCCCTGAAAGCCATACAACGATATTCCGGATTGGCCGATCTACCTATTTTGGTTAACTCATTCACGCCCAACTCAACAATGGTTTCGATGTTGTAATGGTTATCTTCATTGGCGAAATCCCCCATTTTGTACTTTGGAGAAGGTGAAACTATGCCATTGGTAAACGTGCTTTCGAGCCAATGGGGATGCAGGTGTAACTGCACATCGTGACCTTTGTAAATGGCTTGTTGCATTTGGTTTTTAAAGGCTTGGGCAAACCCTGTTTCATCCCATTCCCCAAACTTTACATAACTGAGTATATCGGCAAAAAAAACAGCCGGAACCTTTAGTTTTTCAAGTAACTCCATAAGCCGGTCAGTGGGATCAAACAAACTGTGCCGATACGATTTGACAATGCCTCCCAGAGGGAGTTCATAATCGAAAGTGAGCAGGAGTTTGAGGTGGTTCATAATTGATCCGTATGGGTAAGTTTTAGTTTGACAACCTTAACAATATCCTTATAATTAAGCATTTCACTTATTTCTTCGGGCTCAAGCAAAATGTCAAACTCTTCTTCAATGACTGACATCAAAGTAATATGTTTCAACGAATCCCATTTAAATGATTCTGGGTTTGAGTTTTTTTTTGTGCTTATACCGAGATTCTCGGTCAAAATATTTATAATCCTATTTTCGATCAACATAAAATTCATTCAAATTATACTGGATAAGCAAAAGTATTATTTTATTGGCCACCCCCTCTCACTGGAACACGAATCTTTCGCATGCCATGAAGCAAGATTTATTGCTGAATTATAGTATACAAATCACTCATGTTGAGCTTTTTTGTCAATTCTAGATGGTAGTCTTTTCTATCAGTATTTTGTACATCAATCAGTTCAAACCCATTACGATCATAAAATTTCTCCACCTGCCCGTTTTTTGCCGTTGGAA
>PCUL01000115.1:30596-38275 GCA_002771745.1 Bacteroidetes bacterium CG18_big_fil_WC_8_21_14_2_50_41_14 | reverse complement strand
AACGCGTTCTCGATTCCCCGTCCCAGTATCCGGCAACTGAGCATAAAACTGTCGATTTCGGCTGTTAAGCCTTCTGTTTTTACAATAGCCAAGGCTGTGATGCCATTATCGCCAAATTTATCGCTGACAGCCACATCCCAAACAAGATACCCTTTACTAATCAGGTTATTGATATCGGCTGGAGTGTAACGTTTAGTCGTCAGGTTGAACTGATTGGTCTTTTGGGTCATCTGCGCTATACGCGGAATGTGCACCGGGTTATTTTCTGAAATGGTGAGCTTGATGTCCATTTCCTTTAAAAACTGTTCTTCTGTATCGAAGGCATTTAATAACTGCCTGCGTTGGGCATTTTGTTGGTATTGAACCGACTTTGATTTATCTTCTTCGGTGAGTTCATACACCTGAAACCATTGGTTGTAAACCTCCTGAATAAAATCGACCAGCAGGTATGGTTGCTTTGGAAAATCGGGCACAACAACATCGGGAAGCATTGATTTCACCTGCTCGCGTTCAAAAGGACTGTCATCAATAAACACCAGGCTGTCGATGCCAATGTTTAATTCCTGTGCTATTTCAATTAAATTTTCTGCTTTGTTTTTCCAGTTGATCCGCAACGCCGAAAAATCTGCTGATTTCAGAACCATTTCATCTCTTTGAGAGAACGCCTGTTGTACATCTTCCGGGTTATTTTTGCTGCACAAAGCCAGGATAACTCCGGTATTTTGTATTTCCTTTATCCAGGATTGAAAATCACGGTAGCAGTTTCCCGGATAGGTATTCCCCAGTTGTATACCTGAAACCCCGTCTTCTCCTAAAATACCGCCCCAAAGCGTATTGTCCATATCGAGTACCAGGCATTTTTTGCGAATGCCTTCGATGGCACGGATTTTTTGTAGAAACCACTGATTAAAATTACGGGCTAACCTGGGGCTAACGGGTACCTGCGACAGATAAAAATGCCTTTTGTCGATGAGTTCTTTTGTTCCATATCCAGAAGCAAACGTACTGAAATCAAGCACTTTTATTTGTCTGTTCCCGGCAGCCAGTTCAAAAATAGAATCGTTGTAACTTTTGATGGCTTCTCCAATAGGATCGGCGGTTGTAAAACCTCCGGGCGTCGTATTCCAGATGGTGATACAAAGTAATGATGCAGTGTTGGGAATATGGCCTGCAACATGAATTAACCGCTGTTTAAAGAAATCAATTTCATCTGCCAGGGCAGTTCGGTTAGCACCGGAAGGCATGAAATAGAACCACACATAATACTTAAAACCGGCAGAGAACCCGATTTCATTATATCCACTGAAGCTGCAACCTTCCAAATGGTCGAAAAGTGGCTCAACTGTATAGTTTCTAAAAATGAAAAAGTTTTGCGGCATCTAATGATCAGTTTACATATTTCTTCTATACTGCCCTCCCACCGAAAACAACGCGTTGGTAATCTGTCCGATGGAAGATGTTTTGGTGGCTTCCATCAGGGCTTCGAACACATTTTGGTTGTTGATGGCCTTTTTCTGTAACAACTTCAAAGCTACTGTACTTTCCTCTTTCCAGGTTGTGTGAAGCTGTTCCAGCATGTGGATCTGGTATTGCTTTTCTTCTTCGGTAGCGCGGATCACCTCGCCCGGGATTACAGTTTTCGATCCCCCGCTTCCCAAAAACGTATTCACACCGATGATGGGCAATTCGCCCGAATGTTTCAGGTGTTCATAATAAAGACTTTCCTCCTGGATTTTCCCCCGTTGGTACATGGTTTCCATGGCACCCAATACTCCGCCACGCTCTGTAATCCGGTCCATTTCGCTTAAAATGGCTTCTTCCACCAAATCGGTCAGTTCTTCGATGATGAATGAACCTTGCAACGGGTTTTGGTTTTTGGCCAGCCCCAGTTCATGGTTGATGATCATCTGGATGGCGATGGCACGACGAACACTTTCCTCGGTGGGGGTGGTAATGGCCTCGTCATACGCATTGGTGTGCAGTGAGTTACAATTATCGTAAATGGCGTACAAAGCCTGTAAGGTGGTGCGGATATCATTGAAATCAATTTCCTGTGCGTGCAGCGACCGTCCTGAAGTCTGGATGTGGTATTTTAGCTTTTGGGCTCGTTCGTCGCCGCCGTATTTCAGTTTCATGGCTTTGGCCCAGATCAAACGGGCCACTCGGCCAATAACGGCATATTCAGGATCTTCTCCATTGCTGAAGAAGAAACTGAGGTTGGGTGCAAACTGGTTGATATCCATACCCCGCGAGAGGTAATATTCCACGTAAGTGAACCCGTTGGCCAGCGTAAATGCCAGCTGACTGATGGGATTGGCTCCTGCTTCGGCGATGTGGTAACCCGAAATGCTTACGCTGTAAAAATTACGCACATTCTGGTTGATGAAATATTCCTGGATATCGCCCATCATTTTCAGGGAGAAATCCGTGGAGAAAATGCAGGTATTCTGAGCCTGGTCTTCTTTCAGGATGTCGGCTTGTACCGTTCCGCGCACTTTGGAAAGGGTTTCTTTTTTGATTTTCTGATACACCTCTGCGGGCAAAACCATGTCTCCGGCAACTCCCAGCAGCATCAATCCCAAACCATTGTTTCCTTCAGGGATTTTGCCCTGATAGGCGGGTCTTTTGGTGCCTCTCTGGCGATAGAGATCTTCAATTTTCTGTTGAATTTCTTTTTCAAGGCCATTGGCTTTGATATACACTTCGCATTGCTGGTCGATGGCGGCATTCATAAAGAATCCCACCAAAGTTGGTGCCGGCCCGTTGATGGTCATCGAAACCGAAGTAGTGGATTTGGCCAGATCGAAACCCGAATAGAGCTTTTTCGCATCATCCAGACAGGCAATACTCACGCCTGCATTGCCAATTTTTCCATAAATATCAGGACGGATATCCGGGTCTTCACCATATAAAGTCACCGAATCGAAAGCTGTGGAAAGTCGCTTGGCAGCCAGCCCTTTACTTACATAATGAAAGCGGCGGTTGGTACGCTCAGGGCCTCCTTCGCCTGCAAACATGCGCGTGGGATCTTCGTTTTCGCGTTTAAACGGGAAAACCCCGGCAGCATAAGGAAATTCGCCCGGTACATTTTCCTTCAATACCCAACGCAGTATCTCGCCCCAGCTTTTGTAGGGAGGCAAACAAACCTTTGGAACCTGTGTGTGCGACATAGATTCGACATGCGTGGCAATTTTCAATTCCTTGTCGCGCACCTTAAATATAAAATATTCATCGGTGTATGATTTTTTGGTCTGATCCCAATTTTCAAGAATTTCTTTGTTTTTTGGATCAAGTTTGGCGACCGTTTTTTTAATTAACTGACGGATGGGTTTGGTTGCTTCCTCTTCATGCTCTTTTTCCAGAAGGGAGGCCGATTGCTCCAGACTAAATAATTTTTGTGCCACTTCGCTTTGCTGCATGGCCCAACGGTTATAGCCACGAACGGTTTCTGAAATTTCCGAAAGGTAACGTATCCGATGAGGTGGGATGATATAAATCTTGTCCGGCGAATGACCGGAATCACCTGATTTCTTACCAAAACCAACGCCGGTAAATTGTTCAATTTTCAACAGAAGGTTGGAGTATAACTCATTGACGCCAGGATCGTTAAACTGCGAAGCTACGGTACCATAAACAGGCATTGAATCCGAATCCTGATCGAACAACTGATGATTGCGCTGATATTGTTTCTTCACATCACGTAAGGCATCCATCGCGCCCCGCTTGTCGGCTTTGTTTAAGGCGATGATGTTGGCATAATCTAGCATGTCGATTTTCTCCAGCTGGCTGGCAGCACCGTATTCAGGAGTCATCACGTAAAGTGAAACATCGCTGTGATCGATGATGGCGGAGTCGGACTGGCCGATGCCCGAAGTTTCGAGGATGATCAAATCAAAACCCGCCGCCTGCGCGATGAGTTCTGCATCTTTAACATATTTTGACAGACTCAGGTTGGCCTGACGTGTGGCGAGCGAGCGCATATAAACGCGGGGATTGTCGATGGCGTTCATGCGGATGCGGTCGCCCAAAAGGGCACCACCCGATTTACGTTTGGACGGATCTACCGAGATGATGGCCATTCGTTTTTCGGGGAAATCGCGTAAAAACCTACGTACTATTTCATCAATTAAGGATGATTTTCCGGCACCACCAGTACCTGTAATTCCCAAAACGGGTGATTTTATTTTACGTTTGTGATGGGCTATTTCTTCGAGTAAAGGGGCTACTTCATCGCGGTTGTTTTCGGCAGCGGAAATTAGCTTTGCAATGGATACAAAGTTTTGGGTATAAATATCTCTGGCTGTTACCTGAATATCTTTACCGGTAGGAATATCTGATTTTTCCAACAAATCGTTGATCATACCCTGAAGGCCCATTTCCATTCCGTCGTCGGGACTATATATGCGGGTGATGCCGTAAGCTTGCAATTCTTTGGCTTCTTCGGGCAGGATTACGCCACCACCACCGGCAAAAATGCGGATATGACCGCACCCTTTTTCCTGGAGCATGTCGAACATATATTTCAAAAACTCCATGTGCCCGCCCTGGTAGCTGGTGAGTGCGATGGCTTGTGCGTCTTCCTGAATGGCTGTGTTTACAATTTCGTGTACCGAACGGTTGTGTCCCAGGTGTATGACTTCGGCTCCCGAAGCCTGTATAATCCTGCGCATGACGTTGATGGCGGCATCGTGTCCGTCGAACAAGGAGGCTGCGGTAACGATACGGATGTGATTTTTCGGTTTGTAAACAGGTTGGTCTTGCATACTATAATTTCATTTTTTTAATCGTGCAGCAAAGATAAAAACTTTCGGGCGTGTAAATAAAGAATGGAACACGGATGACGCGGATGCGACGGGTTTGCACGGATAAAAGGTAAAAGTTTAGAACACGGATAACACAGATGTTACGGATTTAAACGGATAAAACCCGTGATCACCCGTTTAATCAGTGTCATCCGTGTTCAAAAACAAATTTGTATCTTTAGCAATTAAAACCCATCGCCATGCTATACGAAGAATTAACAAGTGAAATTATCGAAGTATTCTATAAGGTTTATAATACTTTGGGATACGGTTTTCTTGAGAAAGTTTATGAAAATGCCATGATGATTGAATTGAAAAAAGCGGGATTGGAGTGTAAAAATCAATGCCCGATTGCAGTTTATTATGAAGGTGAATCTGTTGGAGATTATTCTGCAGATATCATTGTAGAAAATTTGATTATCCTTGAACTTAAGGCTGCTGAAGCCTTGGTTGATGAACATGGTTATCAGCTAATCAACTACCTGAAAGCTACAGACAGAGAAGTGGGTCTGTTGTTCAACTTTGGGAAGAAACCTCAGTTTAAAAGAAAAATATTTACTAATGACAGAAAGGGTTAGAACACGGATAAAGGGGGAAAAATTAGAACACGGATAACGCTGATGGGACGGATAAGAACGGATAAAACCCGTGATCACCCGTTTAATCGGTGTCATCCGTGTTCCAAAACAAATTTTCAATATTTTTGACAAAAAATAAAAACGATATTAAATGTTCAACAAGACTTTCTTTCTTTCAATTGTACTTTCATGGCTTTCGGTTACACAGATTTTTGCTGGTGAGGGCATGTGGATTCCCATGTTGCTGCAGCAGATGAATGAAAAAGAAATGCAGGAAATGGGTTTAAAAATTACGGCAGAAGATATTTATTCCATTAATCACAGCAGTTTGAAAGATGCTGTTTTGCTTTTTGGACGGGGTTGTACCTCGGAGCTGATTTCGAAAAACGGATTGTTACTCACCAATCACCACTGCGGGTTTGGTCAGATTCAACAACACAGCACTATGGAACACGACTACCTGACCGATGGTTTTTGGGCGATGAACCAGGGCGAAGAACTGGTAAATCCGGGACTCACCGCCACCTTGCTTATCAGGATGGAAGAAGTTACGGAAAAAGTGCTCGAAGGAGTAACCCCTCAAATGACTGAAAAGGCGCGGCATGAATTGATTGCACTCAACAACCTGAAAATAATTGCGGAGCTTGAGAATGATTCTCTTTATCAAGGGTTCATTAGGCCGTTTTTCAATGGGAACCAATACTATATGATGGTTACCGAAACTTTTAAAGACATCCGACTGGTAGGTGCACCTCCCTCAAATATCGGTAAATTTGGAGGCGATACCGACAATTGGATGTGGCCCCGGCATACCGGCGACTTTTCACTGTTTCGCATTTATGTGGGCAAGGATGGAACTCCGTCCGAATATGCTGAAGACAATGTACCTTATCAGCCCAAATTCTATCTACCCATTTCGTTGGAAGGGGTTCAGGAAGATGATTTTACCTTTGTGTTTGGCTATCCGGCCAACACCAGCGAGTACCTGCCATCGTATGCCATCGAAATGATTACACAGGTACAAAATCCGCAGAAAATTAAACTCAGGGAAACCCGGTTGGATATTTTTGGGAAATATGAAGAAAAAGATCCTCAAATTCGCATTCAATATGCCTCCAAGGATGCACGCGTCGCCAACTATTGGAAAAAAATGATTGGCGAAAGCGATGGGATCAAACGCATGAAAGGAATTGAAAGGAAGCAATCTTATGAGGCAGAATTTCAGGATTGGGCACGAAACACGTCTTATAGCGGGCTGCTTCCTGCCTTTGAACAAGCTTACTCATTATTGAGTCCGTTGAATGTTGCAACCGATTATTATCTGGAGGCTGGTTTGGCCATCGAACTCGTGGCGTTTGCCAACGGATTTTCCAAACTTGCCACACTAAGCCAGACAAAACCTGTTCAGGAAGACTTGATCAAAAAGGAAAAAGAAAAATTGCTTGGTAAAATAAAGGCCTTTTTCAAGGATTATTATCAAGCCATTGATGAAGAAGTAATGACAGCACTGCTTATGTTGTATGATGAAAATTTGGGAACACGGTATAAACCGGCTTTTTTTGAAGAAATTCATAAGAAATATAAAGGCAACTACCCGAAATACACCAAAGCGGTTTTTGCACAATCGATGTTTGATAACCAGGAAAAGATTACTGAATTCGTTGAAAATTACCAGCAAAAGGATTTGAAAAAACTGCGTAAAGATCCTGTTTATCTAATGGCTTCTCAAATGACGGCTCTTTATCAGGATGAAATAAAACAACAACGTACGGCCCTGAACAACACGCTTGACAGTTTGCAGCGATTGTATATGAAAGCCCAAATGGACATGCAGCCCGACAAACGGTTCTACCCCGACGCCAACTTTACTTTACGTGTGAGTTATGGAAATGTGGGTGGCTTTTCACCAAAAGATGCAGTATATTATAAGCATTTCACAACACTGGAAGGCATTATTCAAAAGGAAAATCCTGACGTGTATGATTACGTTGTTGAGGACAAATTGAAAACACTCTACCAAAACAAAGATTATGGACAATATGCCGATCAGGACGGTACCCTGCATGTGGCCTTTGCGGCCAGTAACCACACCACTGGTGGAAATTCGGGAAGTCCGGTACTCAATGCGGAAGGTCAGCTGGTTGGTGTGAACTTTGATCGTTGCTGGGAAGGCACCATGAGCGATTTGATGTATGACCCAGAAGTTTGTCGCAATATCTCATTGGATATCCGGTATTTTTTATTCGTGGTGGATAAATACGCGGGTGCAGGTTATTTGTTGGATGAAATGACGTTGATA
>PCUL01000115.1:4303-30568 GCA_002771745.1 Bacteroidetes bacterium CG18_big_fil_WC_8_21_14_2_50_41_14 | reverse complement strand
GCACACGCAATAAACGATAAATTATTAATCGCTATGAATACGCAGCATCAATTCATACCCGCACCGCCAGCCATCGCTCTTATCCTGAATGCCAAGACTCATCCATACATCATTGATTGGAGTAGATACAGGTCACGAATGAAACTTTCAAAGGCGAACAAATTATTTAATATAAACTTAATAAACTATTTTCATAATAATAGTTTACGGAGTTTATTTTTTAGTACTTTTGCCGTCCGTTTTAACAAACTATTACACTATTTCAACATGAAGATATTAAAAATAAACACTGTACTTCTTTTGTTTTTTCTGACAAACAGTCTGGCGGCTCAACAAATAAAAACGTTTTCGTTGAAAGAAGCGATCGCCTTTGCCATGGAAAACAACTATACGTTAATTAACTCGCAAAAGGATGTAGAATCGGCCAAATACCGGGTAAAAGAATCCACTTCTATAGGTTTGCCTCAGGTAAGTGGCTCCATTAATTATAACGACAACCTGCAGCGTCCGGTAATGATTATCCCTGACTTTTTTAATGACCCCACCAAAAACATTGAGCTTCAGTTTGGAACCAAGTATGATGGTACCATGGGTATTTCAGCTTCGCAATTGATTTTTAGTGGTGAATACATTGTCGGATTGCAGGCTGCCAAAAAATTTCTTGAAAGTACCGACATCAACTTTTTTAAAAATAAAGTGGAAGTAAAACAACAGGTGGCCAATTCGTATTACGCGGCGCTTTCGGCAGCAGATGGCCTGGTGGTGATCGATTCAACACTTCGCATCACCCGAAACCTGGCCGATGAAACCCGTCAGGTATATGAGGTTGGTTTCGCCGAAGAAACCGATGTCGACCAGCTGGAACTGCTGGTATCTGATTTGGAAGCATCGCAGGATTACCTGAACAACCAATTGCTGATTGCACATGCGTATCTCAAATTTTACATGGGATTGAACGATGCCGACAGTTTGATCTTAACTGATAACATGGAAAGTATTATTGAGGAGAAAAATAGTTCCGGAATATTGATAAACCCTTTTGTGGTTGCACAAAATGTGGATTACAGGTCGGTTGTCAAACAAAAGGAGTTGAGCATGCTTCAGGTAAAATTAGCAAAATCGGCCCATTTGCCTTCACTTTCCGCCAATTTAAACTATCAAACACAGGCACAAAGGGATCAATGGGATTTTTTTAAAAAAGAGGGAATCTGGTACAACAGTTCCGTTTTTGGTATTTCGATGAAGGTTCCTATTTTTTCAAGCGGTATGCGGCACTCAAAGGTTAAACAGGCCCAGGTTGCTTACGAGCAGGTTGAAGTATTGGAGATGCAGTTGTTGTCAACGCTTGGTATTCAGTTCTCAAAGGCAAAAAATGAGTATATGAATGCCTACGCGGTTTATTTGAATAAACAGAAAAGCCGGATAACAGCCGAAAAAATCTATAAAAAAACAACCGAAAAATACACCGAAGGATTGGCTACGAGCCTCGACTTGCTTAACACGCACAACCAGTTCCTAAATACTGAAAATGAATATATCAATGCTGCATTGTCATTGCTGAAAGCGGGCGAAGAGCTTGAAAAAATACTGACTAAGACGAAAATATAACTTCCATGGAAACTAAAAGGAACGAGATAATAGAGCAGGTAAAAAACCTTTACCTTGAATTTGGTATCAAAAGTGTTACCATGGATGATGTATCGCACAAGTTGGGTATCTCAAAAAAGACTTTATACGAGTGCTTTACAGATAAAAAGCAGTTGGTTTGGAGTGTGCTTGAGAACATGAGTACCTCACCCAACTCGCCCTATTCCATTGGCATGCCCGAAAACCTGAATGCCCTGGAAGAACTATTATTTTATTACAACCTTCAGGTGAAAATGATTCAAGACCATAAACCCGGGTTTATCTACGATTTAAAAAAATATTACCCCCGCTTTTTTGAACATTTTAACAAAATAAAACGTACCCGTTTCATCGATCATGTGCGCAATAACCTCGTGAAGGGGAAAAATGAAGGGCTCTTCAGATCTGACTTAGATGAAGAAATAATTACCCGCCTTACCTTGATGCGCATGGAGTGCATCATGACAACGGATATTTTCGATAATTCCTCCTTTTCAAAAGCCAAATTATTTAACGAAATTTTCCGTTTTCACCTCTATGGAATCGTCAATGAAACAGGAAGGAAATTTCTGGAAGAAAATCTTGATAAATTAACATTATAACCAACATCATCACAACAATATTAAAATCAGTATGAAAACGATAATTAAAATCACCTTCTTAGCTTTAGTAACTAGTTTTATGTTCGCCTGTGGTTCCAGCCAAAAGGAAAACCCTGTGGTTCAAATGGAGACCTATAAAAAACAGGTAAGCGAATTGAATAAAAAGATTGAAGATATTGAAAAAGACATCAATACCACCAGCCACGAAACCTATACCGGTATTAAAGTTCCTGTTTTAACTCAGGTGCTTCATCCGGAACTGTTTTCGCATTATTTTGAAGCTGCCGGAGAACTGGAAACCATTGATGAAGCATTTATCAGTCCGGAAGTAAACGGACAAGTGGTTCATATTTCGGTCAAGGAGGGTCAGATGGTGAAAAAGGGCCAAACCCTGGCCAGGCTCAACACGGTTGTGATCGAAAAAAATATACAGGAGTTGGATTCTCAGCTTAGTCTGGCAGAAACAATCTACAAAAAACAGTCGGCCTTATGGGAAAAAAATATAGGATCGGAACGACAATTCCTTGAAGCCAAAAACAACTACGAAAATCTGCAAATCAAGCTGGCAACTCTAAAGGCTCAATACAATATGTCGATCATCGTTTCGCCAATTAATGGCATTGTTGAAACCATCGTTTTAAAAGAAGGCGAAATGGCTTCCCCCGGAATGCAATTTATGCGGATAGTTAATATTGATGAACTTTTTCTTACAGCCCAACTATCAGAGACCTATCTTCCCGTGGTTAAAAAAGGAGAGGAAGTCACCATTACTTTCCCCACTTATCCCGGAATAAAAATGAGCAAACCAATCCATCGTACCGGTAACGTCATCAACAAAGAAAACCGGACTTTTGAGGTTCAGGTAAAACTCGATAATCCTACAGGTGTGCTCAAACCCAATATGCTGGCCAATATGGAGATTAACGACTATAACAATGAACAGGCCCTGGTAGTACCCTCTGTTTTGATCAGGAACGATATGAAAGGAAGTTATATTTATTTGGCTGACAAAAAAGATGTAGAAACGGTAGCGCGAAAGCAATATGTTACCATTGGCAAGTCGTTTAAGGACAAAACTGAAGTGGTAGCCGGACTGACGGAAGGCGACATTTATATTACAGATGGATATAGCAATGTTTCGGACGGGGCAGTAGTAAAGGTGATGAATTAATCACAGCAAGCTATTCATCTTATTTTATCACACAATTTTAACAACGTATCATGAATACAATGAACAACGAAATACAAGAACCCAAAGAGAAGCAACTCGAACGTAACTTCTGGCTTTCAACCTGGGCTCTGAACAACAAAAACACGGTTTATCTGATCACGGTATTGACCATTATTTTCGGGTTTTATTCATACGTGTCGATGCCCAAGGAGTTATTTCCCGATATCAATATCCCGACCATTATGGTGTCAACCATTTATCCCGGAAATCCACCGGTGGATATCGAGAACCTGATTACCCGACCCTTGGAAAAAGAAATAGAGTCGATAAAAGGAATCAAGAAATTAACAACCATTTCGAGCCAGGATGCCTCAAGCGTGTTTGTGGAATTTCAAACTGATGTGGATATAAAAACCGCTCTACAGGATGTAAAAGACGCGGTGGACAAGACCAAGAGCGATTTGCCCGATGACTTGTTGGACGATCCCCTGGTTACAGATATTGATTTCTCCGAATTCCCGGTGATCAACATCAACCTGTCGGGAGACTACAGCGTGAGTGAGTTGAAAGATTTTGCCGAAGATCTGAAAGATGAAACAGAGACCATTTCAGAAGTATCAAAAGTGGTAATCACAGGCATCACCGAACGCGAGGTTAAAATCAACCTCGACCCGTTTAAAATGGCTTCCTTACAGGTTAGCTATGCTGACGTGGAAACCGCCATTTCCAGCGAGAATGTAAGCATGTCGGGTGGTGATGTGGGTTTGGGCAAGATTGACCGATCGATCCGTATTTTGGGAGAGTTTACCAATCCCAATCAAATGCTGGGCGTTATTGTTAAAAGCGAAGAAGGCCATATCGTGTATTTACGTGATATTGCCCAGGTGAGTTACGGGTTTAAAGACCGCGACAGTTACGCCTATCTGGGCGGAAAACCAGTGGTTTCGCTTCAGGTGGTGAAAAAGGGCGGCCAAAACCTGCTTTCAACGGTCGACCAGGTAATGGATGTGCTCCACACGGGCCAAAAAAACGGGATGATTCCAGAAAACTTGTCGGTTACCATCACCAGCGACCAAAGTGAAATGGTAAAAATGCAAGTTAGCAACCTGGAAAACAGCATCATCCTTGGTGTAATCTTCGTAGTTTTTATACTTTTTCTCTTCCTGGGAACAAGGAACTCCCTTTTTGTTGGATTTGCCATTCCAATGTCCATGTTCCTGTCCTTTATGATCATGGGGCTGATTGATTACCGCATCAACATGATTGTCTTGTTTTCACTAATTTTGGCCTTGGGCATGTTGGTGGATAACGCCATCGTGGTAACCGAAAATATTTACCGGTATGTACACATGGGGTATCCGGTAAAAGAAGCGGCCCGACAGGCCACGGGAGAGGTGGCCATGCCGATTATTTCATCTACGGCCACTACCCTGGCGGCCTTTTTTCCATTGCTTTTCTGGAAGAGTATCATGGGAGAGTTCATGTCGTATATGCCTTTAACGCTCATCTTTGTGCTAGCTGCCTCACTCATGGTGGCATTGGTAATTATCCCGGTGTTGTTTACCGATTTTTATAAAAAAGGAGCCAATATTCAACTTCCCAATGTGAAACGCGGCATCATCCTGATTGGTGTTCTCATTGCGTTGTCCCTGTTATTTTTTGCTGTCAAGGTGAACTGGGTTGGTACCTTGCTGCTTATTTTCGCTTTTATCGGTGTTCTCAACCTGCTGTTTTTGTCACGGCTTGCCTTGTGGTTTCAAAACGTGTTTTTGGTATGGTTCGAAGGGTATTATGTGAGATTTGTCAGGTTCGCTATTTCAACCTGGCACCCGCTGGCCCTGGTGATTGGCGTCTTTTTGTTGATGATTGTTACAATGATGTATTATTTTGGATCAAATCCAAAAGTGGATTTTTTCCCATCTACCGATCCCAAGTTAATTAATATTGTAGCTGAATTGCCCATTAGTACCAATGTTGATATTACCGATTCGGTGATGCAGGTTATAGAAGACAAGGTAAACGATGTGTTAAGGCCTAACATGGAAATCGTTGAATCGGTGTTGACTTTGGCAGGGAAGGGTGCCGTGAGCGAGGATGATGGTTTTAGCGGACGTGGGGGCATGCCCAACCGGGGATTGGTCACGATTAATTTTGTTGATTTCAAAGAACGCGGGGGGAAGAGCACTTCCAAGATAGAGAAACAACTTTCTGATGCGTTGGTTGGCATGTATCCCGGCATCACCATCTCGGTCGAAAAACAGCGCAACGGGCCTCCTACCGGAAAACCAATTAACCTGGAAATAAGTGGTGTCGATTTTCAAAAACTGTTGTTCCTTACCGATACCATCCGTGCCGTGTTTAACGAAGCCAACATACCAGGTATTGAGGCTTTGCACATTGACCTGGATGTGGGAAAACCTGAAATCCTGGTGAACATCGACCGTGAAAAAGCCCGCCGGTTTGGCTTGTCGACCGGACAAATTGCAGATGCCTTGCGCACCTCCCTTTTCGGAAAAGAAATTTCGGATTTCAAAGATGGGGAAGATGAATATAAAATCGTGATACGTCTCGACAAGAAATACCGCGACAACCTGCCCGATTTAATTAACCAACGGATTACTTTTAGAAACCAATCTTCAGGTAAAATTGTTCAGGTTCCCATCTCGGCTGTTGCCGAATTTGAATACAGTTCAACCTATGGAGCTATTTCGAGGAAAGACCGCAACCGCATGATTACCATCTATTCCAATGTAATTGAGGGATATAATGCCAACGAGATCAACCAGGAATTGAAAAAGATCATGGCCGGTTTTGAGATGCCTGCCGGGTACAAGTATGTGTTTACCGGAGAACAGGAAGAACAAGCCGAGTCGATGTCGTTTCTCTCCATGGCCATGCTGATCGCCCTGGCATTGATCACCCTCATCCTCGTTACACAGTTTAACTCGCTTGTGAAGCCGGCCATTATTATGTTCACCGTGTTGTTGAGCACCATTGGTGTATTTGGGGGATTGGCTACTTTTAAAATGGATTTTGTAGTCATTATGACCGGCGTTGGCATTGTTTCGCTGGCCGGAGTGGTGGTTAACAATGGCATTGTATTGATCGATTACATCGGGCTGGTTAAACTGCGAAGAAAAGAGAAACTGGGTATTGCCCCGGAAGACGACTTGCCCATGGATGAAGCCATGAACTGCATTATCGAAGCCGGAAGAACCCGCCTGCGCCCGGTGTTACTTACCGCCATCACTACCGTTTTGGGGTTAATGCCCCTGGCCGTAGGATTGAACATCGACTTTATCTCATTCTTCAACACCTTTAATCCCGACATCTATTTCGGAGGCGATAACGCTGTGTTCTGGGCGCCCATGAGCTGGACGGTGATCTTTGGTCTGACCTTTGCTACCTTTCTTACACTAGTCATTGTACCTTCGATGTATCAATTGTTGTACTCTGCTAAAGTACATTGGTTTACAAGGAAAAAGTAAATTTGAAATAAACTAACAAGAGCAGCAGGGTGAAAATTCTGCTGCTTTTTTTTGCATTTTGCAGGTGATGTACATCTCGATCACCAAAAAAAACGATATTTGCTTGAGACTAATTCAAACAGCAATAATTTGAGAGATGAAAAAGTTAGCCTTTTTGTTGATATTACTCATTACCATAACGGTATATGGTCAGGCGGGAGATGAAATGCCTACCTATAAAGGTGGTATACAGTCGCTTATTGATTTTATATCAAAACACATTAAATATCCTGAACATGCCAGGGATCTTAAAATTCAGGGTCGTGTTGTGGTTAATTTTATAGTAGAAACAGATGGCACGGTTACAAATATCACTCTTGTTGAGGGAATTGGTGGAGGATGTGATGCAGAAGCCATGCGGGTTATCGGTCTCACCAGCGGCAACTGGTTTCCGGGTAGGCAGGATGGTGAACTCATCAGGGTTTCATATAATGCCCCCGTCAAATTTACACTAGATGAGGAACCGATGAATTCTGCCGAGGAGTTCAACAAAGGAGTTGATTTTATGAGGGCGGAAAATTATGAAGAGGCAATTAGGGCATTCAATTTAGCCTTGCAGCAAGATGAATACTGTAATAAATGCATATATTCCAGGGGATTAAGTAAATTTTTAATGGGCGATTTTAAAAATGCCATCCTTGATTGGGAACTGGCTTTAAAGCACGATTACGCTAAAAAAGACATTTCTCCCAAACTGACTGAAGCCTATATGAAAGTAGGAAACGACTTTTTAGCGGAAAACAAATATTCCAGAGCCATTGTCATGTATTCAAAGGCGTTGAGTTATACTCCAAACGAAACCAATGTGCTCAACAACAGGGCCAACGCCTATTTTTATCTGGGAGAAAAAGAAAAAGCCTGCGATGACTGGAATCAAATTAAAAAACTTGGTTCCACCGAAGTGGATGAGCTCCTGAAAGCATATTGCGAATAGCTACTGGGTGAATACCTGATTCCACCTTCTTTTTTCAGGTTGACGATTTTAATCTAAATTTGACATCTTCAAATGATTGGAAAATTCAAATGAACCAAAAAGTAATCATCCTGTTGTTGCTGGTTTCTGCTGGTTTGCTGTCGGCTTGTTCTAAAACCGGGGATAATGATTTGCCAACTGATATCCCTGTTGCTGACTTTGAAAAAACCTGGTCGGTGGTGGATGAGTGGTATCCCTATCTGGAATACAAAAAGATCGATTGGGATCAGGTTCACGATGTCTATTATCCGCTAATTACCTCCTCCCATGTGGATGAATATCTACAGGTGATCAATCAGATGTTACTGGAGCTAAAAGACGGTCACGTGGGTATATACCTCACCAACGGTACGGTATGGGGCTATCGCACTCCCCGTCAGATAAAGGATGAAAACAGTTTCGATTTTTCGGTAACCGAAAAATACCTTACCGAAGCAATCCATTCATTGGAAAACGGTAAACTTCAATATGGATTTATCTCAAAGATTGGTTATATCCGGATTTCCACTTTTTCGGGGTATGGAGGCCTGGCCGACATGGATGTGATATTTCATGAGTTGCGCAATACCTCCGGCCTGATTATCGACGTACGACACAATGGAGGAGGCAACAGTGAAAATGCAGGTTTTGTGGTTTCAAGGTGCATTCAGGAACCGATGCCAACACCCGGATGGACAGAAAAAGGCCTTTTTAAAACCGGACCCACGTTACAACCCAACCTGACCGACAATTATTCAAATTCCATCGTGGTTTTGGTAAATGGCAAATCGTTTAGTACCACGGAACATTTCACTATGTGGATGCAGCAAACCGAAAAAGGCACCATTGTTGGAGATACCACAGGAGGCGGTTCCGGAAATCCAATGATGTTTCTATTGCCCAGTGGCAACCAGATCAGGGTCAGTACCCGTTTTTTTTACAGATACGATGGCGAACCCATCGAATGCAATGGCATTGTACCCGATATCGTTGTGGGGCAAAATGCTTCTGATATACAGGCCGGAACCGACAAGCAGATGGAAGCTGCACTGGAGTTCCTGCAAAAATGAAATGGATTTCCAAACAAGTAAATTCTGAAAAATGCCGATAAGCCGTCTGGCTTATTTGAGATTTGTGGTTGCAGCCTCTGGATTTTTGTACCCAATTAGTCTATCTTTGACCCTTCAACCTACTGAACCGGAAACGACTAAAATTGACCATGTATGCGAAAGAACCTTTTTTTCTACTATTTTGTCCTTTCAGAGTCTTCTCTCTTATCAGAATTCCCTACCTTAATCTATACACCACTAAAACTTAAACCCCGTGAAAACTTCAATGACACGTTTTGCCCTTTTCCTTCTGACTGCTGTTATAATGACTGCTTGTAACAATATGGACACAACCAATCTTCCTGTAAAGGTAAAAGCCGAAAAGGAACTTGAGGCAGCAAATAACCAGTTTTATGCAGCGCTCAATGCCCTGTTTACAGGTGATCTGGAACCGATGAATGCAATTTGGTCGCATGGCGACGACATTTCCGATATGGGCCCCTTTGGCGGCCGGCTTGAAGGATGGAAGTCGGTGAGTGAAGAGTTTCAGAAAGAAGCCGGAATGAAGCTGGGTGGAAGAGTGGAGTGTAAAGATTTGCTCGTTTATGCCGGAACCAACGTGGGTTATACTGTCTGCGCTGAAGAAGGCGAAAATATGACCGCCGATGGTAAAGCCGTGAAGGTAAAATTCAGGGCGACCAATATTTTCCGTATTGAAAAAGGTCAGTGGAAGATGATTCATCACCACACCGACCTTTCGGTTCCTTTAATTGAAAACACCGACAATTCAGTTGAATAATGGTAACAAGATGTAAGTAAATGGTTTTAAATGGTTTGTATTTCAAATCGTTCAAAAACCAGTTGTGCTATGGATGTTGGTTTTACCCGCTTACGAAAATCCCTTTAATAATGTCCTGGGCCATGCGTGGATTTTCCTTTAAACGACGGGTGCTATAGGCAAACCATTTTTCGCCGAAAGGCACATACACGCGCATGCGGTAACCCTTTTCGATAATGGATTGTCGCAGCGATGGGGTTACTCCATACAACATCTGGAACTCACATTTTTCCTTTGGAATCTTGTATTTTTCAATTAACAGGTAGGCGCCTTCTACTAGTTTTGAATCATGGGTGGCGATGCCGGGATAAATGCCTTTTTGGAACATATATTCCAGGTTTTCGAGATAATGCTGGTTGATTTGCTCGTATTTTTTGTAGGCAATTTTCTCAGGCTCCACATAAATTCCTTTGCACAAACGGTAGTTTACAGGCACCTCTTTGGTATTCAGATCCAACATGTTTTCGATGTCCTGGTGCGTACGTTTAAGATAGGCTTGAAGCACCAATCCTACGTTTTGTGGAAACTCGGCTTTAAGCCTCCTGAAGAGTTTGATTTCCATATCCACACACTGGGAGTCCTCCATGTCGATTCGTACGAAGTTGTTGAATGAAGCGGCTTTCTTAACAATTTCACGGATGTTCTTATAACAGGCTTCCTCATCAATAAGCAAACCAAACATGGTAGGTTTCAGCGAGTAGTTCCCATTGATGTCCTGCTTTTGTACATTTTCGATGATCCCAAGGTATTCATCTTTATTTTGTTTGGCTTCATCCAATCTGGTAATAAACTCACCCAACAGATCAATGGTCACCATGGCTCCCTGGCTGTTTAATTCTTTTGATATCCGGATGGCGTTGTCGATGGTTTTGCCTGCAATATATTTTTTCGAAAAAACCCATACCAGACCTTTGGGCATAAACGGCAGTATGGCAGCGATGATTCGATTAAAAAACATCATAATGTTTCAGATTAAAGTTTGTGGCAAAATTAGCCTTTAATACGGTAGTAAAATCAATTGGTTATCAATTTATAGCCTATCAAAACAAAATTGCAATCAATTGTATAACAGCAAACTATCCTCCAAATATAAAAGATGGCTTCTGTTTTTTCTTGATATCGAAGCAAATGCTGTTAATTATTTCACATTTACTCTGCCTATCCTTTACCCCATCAGGTAAATTTTAAAATTGTTTGTATATCAAAAGAATAATGATTATTTTTGCCGCCCGATTTTAGATGGCATGAAGAGGATGTTGGATTATATTATTCCTGTACAAGGGCTAAGTCTTGGGAAGCACCAGTATGTTTTTGAAATCGGGGAATCGTTCTTAAAGCATTATGAACTATTAGAAGTTGAGCACGGGCATGTAACCGTTGATGTGACAATGAACAGGGAATCGAGTTTGATTGATTTTTCTTTCAAACTGAACGGTGAACTCGAACTGCCATGCGACAGGTGTCTCGACTTGTTTAATTGCCCGGTGAGTGGTGAATTCAGGCTCATTTTGAAATACGGCGAAGCCTTTGATGAAATATCCGATGAAGTAGTCGTGATTCCCGCACAGGAAAGCCGCATCGATCTGAGTCAGTACTTTTACGAATACCTCAATTTGATGATTCCATTGCAAAAAATGCATCCGGATGATGACCAGGGCAACAGTACCTGCAACAAAGAAATGATCGTAAGACTTAACACCCTCCTAAGACGCGAGGAAGATCCAAGGTGGGATTCGTTAAAAGACATAGAATTTGAATAGCATACATATAAAATAATCATAAAGGAATCATAAAATGGCACATCCTAAACACAAAATTTCGAAAACCAGAAGAGACAAAAGAAGAACTCATTATAAAGCAGAGGCTCCTCAACTGGCTACCTGTCCTACTACGGGTACTGTGCATATTTACCATCGCGCTTATTTTGTTGATGGCGATTTGTACTACAAAGGAAAAATGATAGTTGAACACGCTAAGGCATAACAGTATTTGGCTCTTTAATTGGTGCAGCGGTACTTCCGGTTTACGAAAGAAGACTGACTAAAAGGGATCTCCTGATAACTACCTGTTACCAGGAGTTTTTTTATAGTAGTGTAGGTTTAGTCATGTGTTAATTAATTAACACAAAATTTGTTTCTGTCAAAAAATACTACCTTTGCGGTCGCAAAATTTGAAAAAAATATTATTATGGGGAAAATTACAGCGGCAATTACAGGAATACAAGGTTGGGTTCCGGAAGATGTGTTAACGAATAAAGATTTTGAGAAAATGGTCGATACCACCGAAGAGTGGATCATGACCCGTACAGGTATCAAAGAACGTCACATCCAGAAAGGTAAAGGAAAAGCAACCTCGGATATGGCGGTTGAAGCTGTTATAGGGTTGCTGAAAAAAACCAATACAAAACCTGAAGAAGTTGAGTTGCTTATTTGTGCAACAGTTACCCCGGACATGATACATCCGGCAACGGCCAATATTATCAGTGATAAAGCAGGAATTAAAAATGCCTTTAGTTTTGATATGAATGCCGCTTGTTCGGGATTTTTGTTTGCACTGGTAACGGCTTCAAAATTTATTGAAGCAGGTGGATACAAAAAAATTATCGTGGTCGGAGCCGATAAAATGTCATCGATAACCGATTATACTGACAGGACAACTTGTGTTTTATTTGGTGATGCGGCAGGTGCAGTTATGCTGGAGCCAAGTACAGAAGGATATGGAATACTGGACTCTTCAACTCATGCTGATGGATCGGGCCGCATTTATCTCCATCAAAAGGCAGGAGGCTCACTTAAACCTGCCAGCCATGAAACTGTGGATGCACACGAGCATTTTATCTATCAGGAAGGCCAGGCCGTATTTAAATTCGCGGTAACCCGCATGGCAGATGTAGCCGCTGAAATTATGGAACGAAACCAACTTGCCTCGGACGACATCGCTTACCTGGTCCCGCATCAGGCCAACATGCGCATTATCGATGCCACTGCCAGAAGGATGGGCATCAACAAAGACAAGGTCATGATTAATATCGAAAGATATGGAAATACCACCAACGCTACCATTCCCATGTGTTTATACGAATGGGAGAATAAACTGAAAAAAGGTGACAACCTGATTTTGGCTGCCTTTGGAGGAGGCTTTACCTGGGGCTCTATTTACCTTAAATGGGCCTATGAGGCCAAATAAGGCCAATGTTAAATCAATTCTAAAAAGTCGTGTCAATACACGACTTTTTTTTTGCTCAACTTGTTATCTTTGAAACAAAAATTTCCACATGAAGTACGGAATCAGCTTTTGGCTCATTGCCATTGTCCTCGTCACTTTCGGTCAGCAAACCGACTGGACAACCTATTTTGAAAAACATCAATACAACGGTACACCCAGGTATGATGAGACCATGGAATTTTGTCGCCGGTTAGCCCAAAATTCACCCTTCATATCTTTGGATACCGTGGGCATTTCGCCGCAGGGCAGACCAATCGTGGTAGTCATCATCGACAAAAATGGACATCATACGGAGGAGAGTGTTAGGCAATCAGGAAATGCAGTATTGCTTGTGCAAAGTGCCATTCATGCCGGAGAGCCCGATGGCAAAGATGCCATGTTGCAATGGTTGCGCGACATGGTGGCTTATCAAAAGCATGTCGAATTGCTTAATCATGTGACGATCTTATGGATTCCAATTCTAAATGTTGACGGTCATGAACGCTATGGTGCTTATTCACGCATCAACCAAAACGGCCCGGAAGAAATGGGATGGCGGACCAATGCGCAAAACCTGAATCTGAACAGGGATTATATGAAAGCTGAAACTCCGGAAATTCAATTATGGCTAAAACTATTTAATCATTGGTTGCCCGACTTTTTTATCGATTGCCATACTACAGATGGTGCCGATTACCAATATCCCATTACCCACTCCATGGAAATTTACGGAAACATGGATCCGGGATTAACCGCCTGGCAAAAAGATACCTATTTACCTGTGATAGAAGCCGAAATGGAGAAATCAGGATTTCCTGTTTTTCAATATGTAAGCTTCAGGCGGTGGCACGATCCACGCAGCGGATTGTATGCTACGGTGGCACTTCCCCGTTTGTCTGAAGGTTACACGGCCCTTCAAAACCGACCGGGGCTGCTCATCGAAACGCACATGCTAAAGCCCTATCGAATCAGGGTAGAGAGTACAGAAAGATTGATATTGGTCACGCTGGAAATGCTTAATAATGAATATCAAAACTTAAAGAAACTCAACCTTCAGGCAGATGAATTCAGCGCCAGCGAAGCTTTTAGAAAACTACCCCTGGCAATAGGCTTTACTACAGATTACAGCGACAGCGTCATGGTCGATTTTAAAGGAATTGACTACGATCGAGTGACCAGCGATTTAAGTGGCGGCGATTGGTTTAGATATGGCAACACGCCAACCCTGTTTTCTTTGCCCATGTTCGATCGGGTGGTTCCAAATGAAACAGTTAAGTTACCGGAGGCATATATCATCCCGCCACAGTGGACGTTAGTAATTGAAAAGCTTCAGCTACACGGGGTTGAGTTTTACACCTTGAAAAATTCAGTTGAAACGGAAGTTAATTTGTATACCTTTTCTGATTATTCATGGCAACAGCAGCCGAGCGAAGGAAAACACCCGATGACCAAATTGAAGCTGACTGAAAACGCGAAGCTCATGAAATTTCCGGCAGGTTCTGTGGTAGTACCTGTAAATCAACGACGGGCCCGCGTTATTGCTAATATTCTCGAACCAAAAGCCTCCGATTCATATGTTTATTGGGGATATTTTGATGCCATTACCGAGCAAAAAGAATATTCCGAAAGCTATTCCATGGAGACAATAGCCTGTCAGATGCTTACCGAAGATCCCGATTTGCAGGCGACTTTCGATCTTTGGAAACAAAACAATCCTGTTTTAAGCGAGAATTCCTATGCCATTTTAAACTGGTTTTATCAGCAATCGCCCTGGTGGGACCAGCAAAAGGACTTGTATCCCATTGGGAGAATCATGAGTAAATCCCAGATTCCCAATGCAGAATAATTATTAAAAATAAAATGGTCGTCCTCTTTTTATTGTATTTTAGCGTTTAAATAAAGCCCAATTCTTATGATATCAAAACGCTTTTCCGATTTTCTGGTTGAAGGAATAAAACATAACTGGAACACAAAAGCCCTCTCCGACTACAAAGGAACCAAGCTTAGTTACCGGGATATTGCCAAGAGAATTGCCATCATCCAATTTGTTTTTGAGGCTGCCGGAATGAAAAAGGGAGACAAAGTGGCATTGGTAGGTAAAAATTCGGCACATTGGGGAGTGGTATATCTGGCGAGCGTTTTATCCGAAATGGTGATCGTCCCCATCCTTCCTGACTTCACAGTGGAAGCTGTTGAACACATCATTAACCATTCAGAATCGCGTTTGTTATTTGCTTCCGAACAGATGAGAAATGCAATCAAAGCCACCAACATCCCCGGCATTGAAGCAATATTCTCAATTGAAGATCTGGACATTGTAAGCACAGCCAACGAATCCATTACAAAAGCCTGTTCAGAAAAGGAATCCTTATTTAAAAAGAAATATCCCAATGGATTTTCGGCAGAGGCCTTTGTGATTGATCCCATCGACAATAGTAAAATCGCTGTAATAAGCTATACATCAGGAACCAGCGGCAGGTCAAAAGGAGTAATGCTGTCGCACAACAGCCTGGCAGCCAACATGCAATTTGCGCAACGCAACATGCCCTTAAAGGCCGGGGACGATATCGTATCGTTTTTGCCATTGGCACATGCTTTTGGGTGTGCCTTTGAGTTTTTATTCCCTTTCACTTTGGGTTGTCACATCACTTTTCTTACAAAAACACCCTCCCCTCAAATCATTATGCAAGCATTTAAGGTCGTCCGTCCACGGTTGATTTTGTCTGTTCCATTGGTGATTGAAAAAATCTACAAAAAGCAGATTGTCCCCTTGTTAGAAAAAAAATCCATCAGAATGATGATGAAGATTCCCGGGGTTAACCAACTGCTTTATTTCAAAATCAGAAGGAAACTGGTAAAGGTCTTTGGTGGCAATTTTACTGAACTGGTAGTTGGGGGAGCAGCTTTAAACCGCGAAACAGAGTGGTTTTTCAGAAAAATTGGTTTTCCTTTTACGGTTGGTTATGGCATGACCGAGTGTGGCCCGCTGATCAGCTACACGGGGTGGAAAACATTTAAACTTGAATCGGCAGGAAAGACCGTTGATACTATGGAAGCACGCATTGATTCAGATGATCCTCAACACATTGAAGGAGAAATTCTGGTAAAAGGTGAAAACGTGATGAATGGGTATTTTAAAAACCAAAAAGCTACCGATGAAGTACTCGAAAACGATGGATGGCTTCATACTGGCGATATGGGTCTTATTGACCAGGACGGAATGATTTTTATCAAAGGGCGTGTTAAAAACATGATTTTGGGTGCGTCCGGACAGAATATCTATCCAGAAGAAATCGAATCAGTGATTAACACCCGTCAGCTCGTGCTTGAAAGTGTAGTGGTAGAAGAGAACGGTAAAATTGTCGCGATGGTGGTTCCTGACCTGGAGGTGATGCGTGCGCGTAGGTTAAGTAAGGAGAGGTTGCCCGGGATTTTTGAATTTTACAGAAAAGAAACCAACAAGAAACTTCCTGTTTATATGCAGGTTTCAAAGTTCATCATACACGAAGATGAATTTGAGAAAACCCCAAAAAAGAGCATTAAAAGGTATATGTATGTAGATTAGCGGAGTTGGGAGTCGGAAGCTGTGGTAGATCGGCAGACAGGATTGTTCAAACGATTAAGCTACACCGATGCGGTGAAGTTTTAATTCTACACCGTATCCCGAGTAATCTCTATTTAACCTCTATCCATTGAGCTGCGGCTTTAGCCCGGCTCAACCGTTTCATCCTTGTTTCATGCAAATTTAATATGGATATCATCCTATTATTTCAAATAAATGGTACATTTGCTTTCTAACAAACCTGCAAATTGACCACTAAAGCAAAAATATTACCTGTTTTTTCGCTGCCTGCAAAAATTGCAATTCTGTTATATGTTTGCATATCAACAATTTACACCCCCCCAATTACAATTCTTTAACATTACCACCGTGTCTTGTTTTCATCTTGTTTTACCCGGCCAATGTACAAACTGACCCTTGCCATAGAAATCCGTTTCAAGAGGAGGCTGATAAAGTTTTTGCAAATCTCAAATCAAATAAAAACATTTTTTTGCTGGGGAAAAACAACTTCCTTGCCTATCGGCAGGCAGGCAGCTCAGTTAGCCATACCGGTAGTTTGCATGCCTCAGAACCGGTAATGGCCATAAGGTTACCAATCTGAATAATGCAAGAAAAAAAAGTAAAGCAGTTAAATAGTTACTGAAAAAATAAATAAACATGAAAAAATATATTGCATTAATTATTGTTGGAATTTTTGCAATGGTGGGAATAACCTCGTGCAAAAAAGATAAGCCAATTAAAACAACTTCTCCTGATTTAACTTCAGAAATAATTATTGAAGAGATCAATAATTTTAGACCGGAAGAACAGCAAATGGGAATAATATACCAAAAGTTTGTTGCTCAAAAATTGTTGTATGCTAATGAATTAAAGAATTGTATAGCAGATCAACAAATCGACTCCGCAAAGTGGAATATTGAAACCTATTTAAATTCTACTTATGGATTTCGTTCTAAGGACACTTGTTATAAAAACGATGAAATAATTGATACGATAACGTTTACAATTAAGGGATACAACAATAACATCCCAATTGTTGACGGTACCGAATTAAACACTTTTTTAAACGCTAAAGAAAGTAGCTTTGCACAGGAAATTTCAGATGGGGATAACATTGATTTTTGGTGCAACATGATCAATGTCATCGGTATTTCGGGTGGTAATGTTACAGTAACCATGAATATGTCAGTACTATACGTTATGCTGGGGTATATCCCCCCGGCTATAATCCACAAAACTTTCCGGATTACACCTGTATGAATGCAGTTGGATGGTGCTGATGCGATGGAAAACATTGGGGTGGAGCAAACTATGAGTACGAAAAACGATATGAATATAATGATGGAAGCAGCTTTATGTCAAATGGATATATCATGGTGTATGATTACGCATTATATAAGTCTTACGACCATCCGGGTGTAAATGGTAGATTATGGAATGTTCCTTGAGCCAATGGTTTTGGTACCTGTCTTAGTACCTATCCACCTAACAAATTGAATCATTATTTGCAATCTACCAAGGATATGATTGATGATTTTAATCCACATGGTATTTCTGATCGTTTTCTTGGGAACATCTATATTGGAGGATTTGATCAATATATAGTATATCCTTTCTATACCTGTCATATGGTAACATTTTATATATTTCAAAAAGTAGCAGTGGGTTTGCCAGGTTAATAAGTTAAACCAAAAGGTATTAGCATTATGAATACCTACATTTTTTCTTCTACTTTTAACGTTTAAAACTACAGGTGAATGCTATTCATGGTGCTAATGCCTTTTAATAAAATGATAATCATGAGATTCTATTTCTTTATTTTAATTTGTATTTTGTTCACGGTCAATATTTCCGCTCAGACACAAAAGTATTTCTCCAACGATACCCTGGACCAATTGGTGGGTTACGGCACCTGTTACCAGGGAAATCACTATTTTTTTACGCACACGGGTGATTATTATCATCAGGCAAGTCATCCGTTGCTTATTGGAACAGAAGGATATTATGCTGCTTTAATCCGCTTGGATAGTTCATTAAACCTAAAAGATTCACTTGTGTTTGAAAACCGGAACGGGTACTATTTCAATCCTTTTAGAATGATCATTTTAAATGACACCTTGTTTGTTGCAGGAAGAGCAATCAGAGAAGATGGATCTGATGAGCAAATCTTTTTAAGTCGGTATTCACTCGACTTTCAATTAATCGGGTATTCCCTGTTTGGCGACACCTCTAAAAACGAAATTATTTCGGATTTTATGGTGAATAGTAAAGAAAATTTTATCTTCCCTGGAAAGTTCCTATCACATAATTGGCAAAGCCGTTATTTCCTGCTTTTTGAAGCCAGCAGGCAGGGTGAATTGCTTAGGTCAATTAAAGATACAACTTTTACCAACGTAGAAGGTCCTCAGTCTGTTCAATTGCCATTGTCAAAGGAATACCATTTTGTTGATGCGGTATATATTAGTGTTTATGATTCATCCTTTAATTTAAAAATCACTGTTTTCCAAGAGTTTTATAATTGGTTTTTATACATGCATAGAATAAAATACCATAATAATGATTCGTATTTTTTAGGTGGTATAATGTCACAGGTTGTTGGAAAAGATATAGATATTTCAAATAAAGATCAGGAACCCTATATTGAAATCACGTATTATCTGGTTGATGAAACAGCTTCACCTGTTGATTCTGGATTTATTTATTTGCCCGACACCATTGATTTTTGTGGCGGACTCGATTACTCATCCAATGGAACTCTTTGTTACGGTGGAGTCCATAATGCACTTGTTGATATGTATCATCCCGGTTTTGAAGATGTTAATAAGTGGCTTGTGGTAAAAAGCATGAACTATAACACCCAAACCGACAACTGGTTTTTCCGCTATGGTGGCGATGCCAACTACCAAATGTATGGATTGTACCTTACACCTGAAAACGAATGCATCGTTTATGCCACCCGCTACGACTGGCAGCATAACGACAGGTGGGAACGTGATATCCTTATTATGAAAATCGATAGTACGGGTACGCTGGTGGGTCAAAATACAGATATTAATAAGATGCAATTTTGTGTGGTGTATCCAAATCCCGGTACAAACAGCTTAAATCTTAAAACCATCAACCTGGAGGGAACGGTTGAGCTATTCGACATCAATGGAGGGCTGGTTGCCCACGAATCGATTGCAAGCCCAATAACCACCATCAACACCGAATTGCTTCAATCAGGTGTGTATTTATATATGATCCTCGACAAAAACCATGAAAAGCTGGATGTAGGTAAATGGGTGAAACAATAGATAGGTGAGTAAACTAAAGTATTGAATTGCGAAACAGAACTTTCGAAATCACTAGTCCGGGCAAAAGTCAAGTGCATTGAATAAAAATTTCAAAAAAAACAGACTATCCATTGAGCTGCGGCTTTAGCCCGGCCCTACCATTTACTTTAATTGGCTTCAGTCATCCACCCGGGAAACCATCCCGACATTAAACCGACAATCCTCCCGCCGTTTCCCTGAATTCATTATTTTTGCCCTAAACATTTTTTAGAATGAACGATCTGTATCCTTTCAAATTTAAACCCGTCTTTAAGGAAAAAATCTGGGGTGGCCATCAAATAAAAACCAAGCTGGGCATGGATTACGGCACGCTTGACAATTGTGGCGAAGCATGGGTGATGTCGGGTGTGGAAGGCAATCCCACTTTGGTGGAAAATGGATTTCTGGAAGGAAATGAACTCAATGAGCTGGTGGAAATCTATATGGGCGATCTGGTGGGCGAAAAAAACTTCGAACAATTTGGAAATGAATTCCCTTTGCTGATCAAATTTATCGATGCTGCCGACTGGCTTTCCATCCAGGTGCATCCCGATGATGCGTTGGCGGCGAGGCGAAATATCGGAAAAGGAAAAACCGAGATGTGGTATATCCTGGGAGCTCAACCCAATGCACAGTTAATCAGCGGATTTAATCAGCCTGTGAACCAAGAAAGCTACCTGAATCACATGGAACAAGGCACCTTAAAAGAAATCCTTAATTTTGAAAAAGTTGAAAAAGGGGATGTGTTTTTTATGCCTGCCGGTCGTGTACATGCCATCGGCCCCGGTACCTTACTGGCCGAAATTCAGCAAACTTCGGACACAACCTACCGCATTTACGACTGGAACCGAAAAGATGACCAGGGAAATTCCAGGGAATTGCATACCGAAGAAGCCCTGGAAGCCATCGACTTTAAGCACGAATCAAATTATAAAACCGAATACCATCCCCATCAGAATGCCACGACAGAAGTAGTGAATTGCCCACAGTTTACAACCAACATCGTACTTTTCGATCAAATACTGGTAAAAAACCTGGTACTCATGGATTCCTTTGTAATCTACATTGGTGTGGAAGGAAAATGCCAGCTACGATGGGAGGAGGATTCATTATTGTTGAACACAGGCGAGGCCATTCTGGTGCCTGCTGTCATGTCGGAAATCAGATTTGTACCCGAAACAACGAACGTAAAACTGCTCGAAGTTTATCTGGTTTAATCAAAAAAAAGTGCAACATTATTAAATGTGGCGTTGTCTTAGGTGGAAAAAGGAAGATAAAATCTTACACATGAAAAAAATACTTTTAATGGCCTCCATGGTCTTATTTGGTGTTGTCCTGTTTGCACAGGAAAACAATGCGGGCAATAAACTGCCTTCGGTAACCATTAAAACTCTTGACGGGAATTCATTTAATACCCGGGATATTTCAAATGATGGCAAGCCTATCATGATCAGTTTTTGGGCGCTCTGGTGTAAACCATGTAAATTGGAAATGGATGCTTACAACGAAAACTATGCCGAATGGGTTGATAAAACAGGTGTAAAAATCTATGCAGTTTCTATTGATGATGCCCGCTCCACAGCAAAAGTGTTGCCCTTTGTCAGTGGAAAAGGCTGGACCATGGAAATGCTGCTCGACCCAAACGGGGATTTTAAGCGCGCCATGAGTGTCAACATGATCCCTCACACTTTTATTCTGAACGGTAATGGAGAGGTAGTTTATCAACATACTTCTTATTACGAAGGCCTCGAAGACGAGATTTTTGAAATTATCCAAAAAGTAGCCGCCGGAGAAAATCCAAATGAATAACCACTGGTGGTTCATTAAAATTCAGCTATACATGAAAAAAACACTACTCACCATCACCGCTATTCTGGCAATTGGAATTTCACTAAATGCACAGGAATTTCTAGAAAAATCAGAAGTTCATGGCAGCTTTGAAACAGATGGAATGTTCTACCAGGCTGATAACGATCTCGGCATTACTGATTCGCTTCTCAACGGTAAAAACTTTGGTTTTAATGCTTTTGCCGATATTATTTATACGTTGGGCGATTTTTCGGCCGGGTTTCGTTATGAGGCTTATGCACCGCCCATCGCAGGATTTGACTCGCGACTCGAAGGCCAGGGATTTCCCTACCTGTGGGCAACCTACGCTACCGAAAAATATAGCTTTACCGTAGGAAATTTCTACGAGCAGTTTGGAAATGGGCTTGTGCTTCGCACTTATCAGGAATGGACATTGGGATACGACAATTCAATCAATGGAGTGCGTATTATTGCCAAACCTGTAAAGGGAGTCATTCTGAAAGGCGTTTATGGAACACAGCGTTTTTTCTGGAACAAATGGGATAAAAACGGACGGGGCATTGTAAAAGGGATGGATGCCGAACTTAACTTTAACGATGTGTTTGCTTCCATGACCGATTCCTGGCTTAGTCTGACATTGGGTGGCAGCGCAGTGAGTAAATATCAGGTTGATAACGACCCTTCTTTAAAATTGCCCCAGAATGTAGGTGCTTTTGCAGGAAGGTTTAACGTGGGTGTAGGCAAATTTAATTTCACCTCAGAATATGCCCAAAAAATAAACGATCCATCGGCTATTAACAACTACATTTACAAAAACGGACAAGGATTTATCCTTACAGGAAGTTATTCTACGGCAGGGCTTGGCCTGTTTGCCATGTTTAAACGCTACGACAACATGAGTTATAAAAGCGATCAGTCCGTCTCAGGTAATGCCCTCGATATCAATTACCTGCCCGCTCTAACCGAGGACCATATTTATATGCTGGCATCTATGTACCCTTATGCTACCCAGGCAAATGGCGAAATTGGGTTTCAGTTTCAGGTCAATTATAAAATCCCGAAAGATACCTGGATTGGTGGAAAATATGGAACCGGCCTCTCGATCAATTTTTCACAAATCAACGACATTGACAAACAGAAAGCAAACGACACCGCCGGAATTGATCAAAGAGGAACGTTGGGTTATAAAAGTGAATTCTTTAAATTTGGAAAAGTGATTTTTAACCGCGACTTAACCATTGGAATTAATAGGAAATTCAATAAAAACCTCAAAGGCATTTTTACCTTCATCAACCAGGAATACAACCAGGATGTGGTGCTTGGACATACTGGTGAACCCAATGTATTGGCCAATATTGCTGTGGTGGACATGACCTACAAATTTACGTCGAAAAAAGCGCTGAGAGGTGAACTTCAGGGTCTTTGGACAAAGGAAGATAAACAGGACTGGGCCGCTTTGTTACTAGAATACACCGTTTCTCCGCACTGGTTCTTTTCCGTTGCCGACCAGTATAACTATGGAAACGACATCGAAGCCAACCGCCTGCACTATTACACGGGTTCATTTGGTTATACTTACCAAACCACCCGCATAGCTGTTACATATGGCCGTCAGCGCGAAGGGGTAGTTTGCGTGGGAGGTGTCTGTCGGCAGGTGCCTGCCTCCAATGGATTTTCGATCACGCTTTCAAGTAACTTTTAATGTGTAAGAAGATGAAAATAAGATATTTAATATTATTGGCATTTTTAGTCGTTTTTGTTACAAACAGCTGCGACAAGGTGGCTGCTCCCTACGTAGAAAAAGTGGACTATTGCAGTGGCGATAAAAAGGTGCTGCTTGAAGATTATACCGGTCATGAATGTGTGAATTGTCCGGGTGCTGCGTTGCTGGCGCACACCCTTCAGGAAGATTTTTGCGATCGGGTGGTGATTATGGCCGTTCATGCAGGTTTTTTTGCCCGCCCTTCAACTTATGACCCTTTGTTTGCCAATGATTTTAGAACTGAAGCCGGTAATGCATGGGATACCTTTTTTGGTAACGGGGCTCAGGGAAATCCAAATGGGTTAATAAGCCGTGTTCCGGTAAACGACAACTTCGTGGTTACCCCCGGGAACTGGGGAACGGCCATTGCCCCATTATTGCAACAACCAGCCAAAGCAAGTCTGATCCTGAAGAACACATTTGATCATACAAACAAGAAACTTACCACCAAAATAACCACCACCTTCCTGGATGCCGTTGAAGGCGACATTAATTTGTTGGTTTGCCTCACACAGGACAGCATTATAGCTCCTCAAAAGAATAACACTCCCGAGGCCGGAGAAACTCCCATCGATGAAAACTATGTGCATATGCACATGCTGCGTACCACCCTTAACGGAATATGGGGCGAATCTGTCAATGGCGGGAATTCCGTCGGTTATGGAGATAAATTCTCTCAGGAATATACCCTGGACTTTATTGACGAATGGGTTCCTAAAAACTGCCATGTGGTCGCTTTTATCTATCACGAAGATACCAAAGCAGTGATTCAGGTAGAAGAAATAGCGGTATCAGAGTAAGTTGAATATTGCCTAAATTCGTTAATATTCAATCATCTATCCATAAGGAAATGATGAAACAACAGGTTAATAATCATCATTGCAGAAATACTCATTAGGAAAAATTCGCTGATAGCTTTATTACAGCATTTTAAGCATGGCTACTTCTTTATCAGAAAGCAGTCGCCATTTACCACGGGGAATATCTTTTTTGGTCAATCCGGCAAACACAACCCGATCCAGTTTTTCAACCTGGTAGCCCAGGTGTTCAAAAATCCGGCGCACAACACGGTTTTTCCCCGAATGCAATTCAATTCCTACTTCATTCTTAGCTTCCACCTCTTCCACCCATTCAATTTTATCGGGCTGAACAACGCCGTCTTCCAACTCAACTCCCTTGAGAATCTGAAGCATATCGTTTTTTGTGAGGGCTTTGTCGAGAGTAACATGATATAGCTTTCGTACACCATGTTTGGGATGGGTGAGCCTTTTGGCCATGTCGCCATCGTTGGTAAACAATAGCAAACCGGTGGTATTTCTATCCAGGCGGCCCACGGAATAGATTCGCTCTTTGCAGGCATTTTCAACCAGGCTCATCACGGTTTTCCTATCCAAAGGATCGTCCGAAGTGGAAATAAACCCTTTGGGCTTGTTGAGTAGCACATATTTCAATTTCTCACGTTTCAACGATTCCCCTCCATAGCGTACCTTGTCGTTGGGTCCTACTTTGGTTCCCAGTTCAGTAACGACGACACCGTTGATTTCAACCACACCGCTTTCGATGAGTCTGTCGGCTTCACGGCGGCTACAGATGCCTGCATCGGCCAGGTATTTGTTTAGTCGTATAACAGATTTTAATCCTTGAACAGTTTCGGGTTCTTCATCCGTTCTTGGTTTTGTCACGAACTTTCCTTTGCTAAATGGCTTCCGGGAAGACATCCCTGTTTCAGGTCTGGAAGATTTGAAAGGTTTCTTTTTGTCAGTGTCATTATAAGATCGTCCTTTTTGCGGCCTTGAAGTCCCGAAAGTTTTTTTATAGGGCCTGTCTGAAGATGAATCTGAATCAGGTTTTGAGTCTCCGTATGTTTTTTTGTAAGGTCTTTCTGAAGAACTTCCTGATTCAGGCCTGGATGACCTGTACGGTTTTTTATAAGGTTGTTCCGAAGAGGTTCCTGATGCTGGTCGTGTTGATTTGAATGGTTTCTTGAAAGGCTTGTCTGATTGTGATCCTGTTTCAGGTCTGGACGATCTAACTGTTTTCTTGTAAGTGGGTCTTTCAGACGAAGGTTCATCTCCGGATTTTGATTTCCCATAGGATCTTTTACTTACCGGACGGTCAGATGATCTTCCTGACTCAGGTCGTGTTTTTCCGTAAGGTCTTTTATTATCCGATCCTTCCGATGACCGACCTGTATTTCTTTTTTGGTTCATGTTGAATACTTTAGCGGGTGCAAAAGTACAACAAAAGCGGACGCTAAATGATGAGGTGAGCAATCTTTTAAATCGGTTCCTGTGGCTGTATTATTCCGGGAAAAAAGCTTCTTCAATGTGGTTGATCCGGGTTTCCTTTTCGTTCATCACGATGGCCACAATGTCGAAACGCGATTCGCAATCCAGGTCTTTTTCGTCCAGATAGGCCTCGGTGGCCCGAATAAGGAAAGATTCTTTATTTCTGTCTACGGCTTCTTCCGGTGCGCCGAAATAATCAGTGCTGAGTGTTTTTACTTCTACAATCACCAAGGTATTGCCATGCCAGGCAATCAGGTCAATTTCATCCTTGTCGTAGTGCCAGTTGGCTTCTACAATCCGATAGCCCTTCTGTTCAAGGAATTCTCTTGCCAGAGCCTCCCCTTTTTTGCCAAGTTCGTTGTGCTTTGCCATCATTTACGATTTCTAACCGTTTTGATTTACTTTATTCACCAAACAACGAATCACTTCCCCATCAATTTCCTGGTACTCATAGTTGTGGCTGTATCTCCCCATGGGCACACCAACCGGACAATATTCCATGCTGCTGACTACTGTTTTGCGGGCACTCACATGGTATTCCGTAGCACCGGTTTTCTCGAT
>PCUL01000115.1:0-4265 GCA_002771745.1 Bacteroidetes bacterium CG18_big_fil_WC_8_21_14_2_50_41_14 | reverse complement strand
CGGCATCACCACCAGGTACTTTCCTGCTTGTTGAACCAATTGCTTAATTAAGCCGGCTCCTTCCTCAGCTGTTGGTCGCTGCCCTGAAGTGAGTAACCTGTCCACACCCAGACCTATAAGTTGTTCCAGGGCTGTTTTGGGATCGCGGCACAGATCAAATGCCCGGTGAAAAGTTATTGACATGGGATGTGCCAGCTCAATCATTTCCGTGGTAAGTCGCTGATCAATTTCTCCATTTTTCATAAGAAAGCCAATCACCACGCCATTTACACCCACAGATTTGCAAAAGAAAATGTCCTGTCGAATAATCTCCAATTCATGGTCGGAATAGAGAAAGTCACCATCACGTGGCCGGATGAGCACATGAAGCTCAATAGACAACTGCTTGCGTGCCATCAGAATCTCACCGGCAGAAGGCGTTGTACCACCTGCTTCCAGGTTCTGGCACAATTCAACCCGGTGGGCACCACCAACCTGAGCATTGATGGCGCTTTGTGCTGATCCACAGCATACTTCAATCCGTATCCGGGGTTTCATAAACCTATTTTCAGCTATATAAATTCTACCAATTGTCCTGCCTTTTTTACCCGAATGCCTTTAGGGGTATCTTCCAGTGTGCACGCTTCGTTGTACAAATCGTGCTCAAAAAACAAGATATAATTGTTTTTAACCGCCTCGTCATAAAAACGCTCCTTGTCGTGCAGGGTTTGTAATGGACGTGTGTCGTAAGCCATAATCCAGGGCATCGGGATATGGGCAGCGGAAGGCATCAGGTCGGCCATAAAAACCACAGTTTTACCTTTCATGTCAATATGTGGGATCACCTGGCCGTCGGTATGTCCATTATAGAGTTTAAATAGGATGTTCGGGATGTATTCGCCTTCTTCATCTATCAGTTTTAGTTTACCGCTTTCGCTGATAGGCTGGATGTTTTCCTTCAGGAAGGAGGCTTTTTCGCGGCGATTGGGATTAACAGCCCATTCATATTGCTGTTTGCTGGTCCAGTAGGTGGCATTTGGAAAAGCAAGTTCATATCCGGTTTTATCGGCATTCCAGGTCACGCTTCCACCACAGTGGTCGAAGTGCATGTGGGTGAGGATGACATCAGTAATGTCTTCAGGAGCATAACCCGCCTTCGAAAGTGAACTTTCTAACGTAGCTTCACCGTTAAGGTAATAATGACTCAGCCATTTTTCGTCCTGCTTGTTACCGATACCATTGTCGATGAGGATTTTTCGGTCGCCATCCACTACCAGCAAACAACGCATGGCCCAGTTGCACAAGTTATTTTCATCGCAGGGATAGGAGTTTTGCCACAGTACTTTGGGCACCACGCCAAACATGGCACCGCCATCGAGTTTTAAATTTCCTGTTAGTATGGGGTAGAGTTTCATGGGTTTTTGTGTGTTGGTTTATTAACCGTTATTCAGAATAAATACATTTTAAATTGATACTTAATTACTTGGAATCAAAGTAACAGATTAACAAGGCAAAAGTAATGATAATAATTGAGGTTGTTTTTCGTGATTTAAAAAGTTATAGCTAAACTTGCGCCTTATTTGTAACCATTCAATAGTCACCGGTTTGACTTTCGAACATGAAGATACTTTATTATAACGACCTTGATAGCTCACGTGTAAAGAAGCAGTTTATTAAAACAGTCAATTTTCTGGAAAACAACGATTTCGTTTCCGCAGAAATTAAAAAACTCACCGACAAAGGCTATTACAGGGCAAAACTCGATTATGAAAACCGCCTGCTTTTTAAATTTGCCCAATACAACCACCAGACTTATATTCTGTTGCTCGAAATAATTTACAACCACGAGTACGAAAAATCACGGTTCCTAAGGGGGGCAAAAATAGACGAAAGCAAGCTGTTAGCCCTTAAAAACGAAAAACAGGTTACTGAAGATGAAATGGTTGAACTGAGTTATGTAAACCACCATACCAACCGGTTTCATTTATTGAACAAAGTAATCTCCTTTGATTCGGTACAACAAGACATTTTTACTGTCAGGCCTCCCGTTGTTATTGTTGGTTCGGCAGGGAGCGGTAAAACAGTTTTAACGCTCGAGAAGATAAAGCAACTCAATGGAAATGTGCTGTATGTTACACTATCCCCATTTCTGGTAGATAATTCTACAAAACTATATTATTCAGATAATTACATCAACGAAAAGCAGGATGTGGATTTTTTAAGTTTTAAAGAATACCTGGATACGCTCAGGGTAATTCCGGGAAAGGAACTCGATTACCGTAGCTTCAACGCATGGCTGCAACCCAGGAAGCAGGCATTCGGTATTAAAGACACTTACAAGCTTTTTGAAGAACTCAGGGGCGTGATCACCGGTCTTGATATCACGAAAGAATACCTCAACAAAAAGGATTATTTGAGTTTAGGTATCAAGCAATCCATTTTTCTGAACGAAGAGCGCGAAAAAGTGTATGAGGTGTTTATCAAATATCTTGAATTCCTCAACGAAAACGGTTTTTACGATATGAACATGATCTCGTTTCAATGGCTTAAATACAATCGGAACAAATATGATTTTATCGTTATTGATGAAGTACAGGATTTTACTAATATTCAATTGTACCTTGTCCTAAAATCGCTAAAAACCGAAGGAAATTTCATCCTTTGCGGCGATTCAAATCAGGTTGTCCATCCCAATTTCTTTTCTTGGACAAATGTTAAAACCATGTTTTATAAACATGACATTACAGGTAGTAATATTAACGTACTGAGCACCAATTACCGCAATTCTATTGATATTACCACCATTGCCAATAAGCTGTTAAAGATTAAAAATGCCCGTTTCGGTTCTATTGATAAAGAAAGCACTTTTCTCGTTGAATCGTTGGAAGTAAACAAGGGGCAAGTCAATTTTTATATGGATTCGGCAGCCGTGAGGAACCAGCTCAACCATAGCACCGGACGTTCCACCAAATATGCTTTGCTGGTGATGACACAGGAAGAAAAAGCGATTGCCAGGAAAATATTTAAAACGCCGTTGCTTTTTTCTATCCATGAGGCCAAAGGGCTTGAATACGACAACATCATCCTTGTGAACTTCATAAGCAATAACAGCCGGGAGTTTAATCAGATAGCTCAGGGCATTTCAAAAAAAGACCTTGAGGATGAATCGTTTACCTTTTCCCGTGGCAAAGACAAGGCTGACAAGTCGCTGGACGCGTATAAATTCTATATCAATTCGTTGTACGTAGGCATGACAAGGGCCATAAAAAACCTATACATACTCGAAACATCTAAAAAACATGAGATCCTCACCTTGCTCGACCTGGTTGAAAACAAACAGCAATTAAACATCAAAACGGAGGTTTCATCACTAGACGACTGGCAGGAGGAAGCCCGTAAACTGGAGATGCAGGGGAAAAACGAACAAGCCGAAGAGATCAAAAAAACCATCCTGGCATTGCAAAAGCCCGATTGGGAGCCTATTACCCGCGAAAATATTGACGAACTGAAAAAGAAGGCGCTGGATCCCGATAACTACAACAAGAAGGCGAAGGATCTGGTGTTCATGTACGCGCTGCTGTATAACGACAACCCCTGTATTGCACAGTTGGCAGAATTAAAATACAAGAAAGCAGAGAGTCCCGAATATGAACGCAATTCGATCAATCGAAAATATTATATCGACTATCAAAGCGATAATGTAAAAGGTATTGAACAGAAAATAAGAAAATATGGCATAAATTATCGCGATCAGTTTAACCTCACACCCTTACTCGCTGCCGTTGAAAACGGGAGCATCAGGATTTTAAATTTTTTGCTGGAGCAAAACGCCGATACCAATGTTTTGGATAACCATGGAAGGAACCCTTTTAGAATTGCCATTAATAAATCATATTTCACTCCAAATGCCAACACTAAACTTGATGATATTTTCTCTCGCATCCTGTCAAACGATATCCGGGTAAAAGTTAACGACAGAATGGTTAAAATTCCAAACCGGAAGATGGAGTATTTCCTGTTAAATATCTTCATGACCCTTCAGGATGCGATTATTGATGAAATTCATAAACGACACAATGAAGATGGTTTGAAAGCAGGTGATATTGAAAGAGTTGTTTCACAATACCCTGAAACACTGATGGCCGGTTACCGAAAAAAAAGAACCTATATTTCTTCCATACTTGCGAAAAATGAAGTGGACAGCAATAGCCCCTATAACAACGCGCTTTTTATGAGGATCGACAGGGGTATTTACATTGTTAATCCGGAACTTTCTGTTTTGGTTG
>PCUL01000265.1:2569-3178 GCA_002771745.1 Bacteroidetes bacterium CG18_big_fil_WC_8_21_14_2_50_41_14 | reverse complement strand
GGTATTTTATCCATACAAAAACTTTTATCCCACTGTGAGCTATCCGCAGGAAAACTGGAGCAGTTTTTATAAGGCTGGATTCACCAACGACCAGGTATATCCACATTCGCAAATTGTATTTAATGGTGTAGATGGCATTTCGGTAAAAGGTTGTTCCTTTGAAAATCTCCTGCCCTATATCAACAGCCCTCTCTTCACAGCAAGGGCCATCAACAGTTACAACAGTGGTTTCAGGGTTTCAGAACTTACTATGCCCGACCCCAATGATCCTCCCATACCGACAACAATTAAAGGGTTTGAGCACGGTATTTACGCCATTGCGGGCACTTATTCAGGCTACATTCACATCAGTACATCTGTTTTCGAAGAAAACGAAAGGGGAATTTACCTGTGCGGCATCAGCAACCCGGTGATTGTACAGAATGAATTTTGGGTACGTACCAAATATTCAAAATTTGAACCGACTGTTCCTTTAATTGGATTATATATGGATGCATTTACCACCGGTTTTACTGTGGAAGAAAACACTTTTTACAGCACCGTGGGATATACCGACCTTAAGGAGTATGAATGTATTGGAATCACGGTAAATAATACTGGCCATAGCCC
>PCUL01000265.1:1315-2539 GCA_002771745.1 Bacteroidetes bacterium CG18_big_fil_WC_8_21_14_2_50_41_14 | reverse complement strand
GCTATTGGCGAGAACAGGGATGCTGAAGGTGCCGGGTTGTGCATTAAGTGTAATGATTTTATTGAATGTGTTACTGATATCTACGTTAGCCCAGAGTTTGATGAATTTGGTAACCCAATAACAGGTCCAACTAATGGGATTGCATCTGATCAGGGTGAACCAGGATATGGAGACCTTACCAAGCCGGCAGGCAATATCTTTAGTAAAAACAATGCAGAAGTCAACTTTACAAACGACCCTGATTGCGGCTACATTCAGTATACACACCATATTTCATTTTCTGGAGGACCGAAAGTTAAACCTAATCCTTATTCAAATATTACACCTTTTCAAGATCCAGACCCAGATGCTTATTACGATAAGAAAACTGCCTGCCCTTCACATTTGGGTGGTAGCCTTGATTTATTGGCCGAGAAAAGTGTATTGTCAACAGAAAGCCTGTTGGCCGAAACTTATTCAGATACCTTGCTTATGAGTATTGATGGCGGTAATACAACGCAATTAAACCTGGATGTTGTTACCTCAACACCCGACGAAACGATGGCGTTACGCCAGCAATTATTGAATGAGTCGCCTTATCTTTCGGATACAGTCATGAAGTCAGCCATTGCAAAAGAAAACGTGCTCCCCAATGCCATCATCAGGGATGTGTTGACGGCCAACCCTCAGGCGGCAAAATCAGTCACCATTTTGCAAACCCTTGATGCCCGCAATAATCAAATGCCCGATTATATGATGGCCGAGATTATGGAGGGCAAGAATGTGTTGGGCGCGAAAGAGGTTGTTGAAAAAAAGGTAGTACAGCACAAAACAAATTATACCAGGGCCCTGCATAAAATTGAAGGGCATTATCAAAGCGACACCTTAAATATGGCGGCATCTAATGACAGCCTGGTTGAACTCTGGTATAATCAGCCTCTGCCGGAAAGTAAATACAAGCTGGCATTCCATTGCCTTTCAATGAACGACTCAGCCGGACTTTTTACCACCTTGAACAATATTCCGGTTGAACTTGAGCTAACACCACAAGAAGAAACTATTTACGATTTATATTCGGATTTCTTCGATTTATTGTGGCAAATTCAAAACGACAGCATTGATCTTGACAGCACACGGGTAACATCACTATTCAATATGGCCGAAAATTACAAAACAGCTCCGGGGGCGTTAGCCATGAATATTCTCATCAATAAGGGCGAGGTTATTTATAATGAGCCTGTATAT
>PCUL01000265.1:0-1268 GCA_002771745.1 Bacteroidetes bacterium CG18_big_fil_WC_8_21_14_2_50_41_14 | reverse complement strand
TTGTATGGAAGGAACCTGTTGTCGTTTAATCCGGAAAATAAACATACCCAGAAGACAATATCGTTGGCTGATTTTTCCGCAGGAATCTATTTTGTAAACCTGACAGAGAACGGGTACAGGAAAGAATCAGTAAAATTAATCGTGGTTAAATGATGAGTGCATCAAAATATATTGCCGCAACGATGCTCATTATCGTGTTAATGCACGTAAGCCTTGTGGCTCAGAACCGTTGGACAAAGATATATCATGCCGAAGAAGACGCTGTTGGTCTGAACCTTTCCCTGGGTTATGACAAAGGTTATTTGCTGGCAGGAAAACACGGGCATAATTATGTGAATTACAACTGGCTGATCAAGACCGATATTAATGGAGAAGTATTGTGGGAAAAGTCTTTTGGGGATCCTTCAACCAATATTAACATCCAGGATATGTCTTTTAATAATCTTGGGGACATATATTTGGTGGGTTTTACTGGATATTACAATGAAGAAAGCTATGACCCCCTGATCATGAAATTAAATGCCTGTGGCGAAAAGCAATGGTGCCGCGTATTTGTGGAGGATGGAGTTAACTTCTCCAACGCATTGACAGTTACACCAGATGCCGGGGTGGTGGTGGTATTAAGGTATATGAATTCCACCTATTTAACCGACAGGATATGTCTGGCAAAATTCAATGTGTCTGGCGATATGTTGTGGAAAGAATGTTATAACAGTTCCGACACCTCACTTCACAATGAAGATGCCTTTAATCTCACTCAGGCACCGGATGGAGGATTCCTAATTTCAGGTTACTGCGGGTATGAAGATCCCAATCCTCCTCATTCCTGGTGGGACAAACCCTATTATATAAAAACGGATTCACTGGGTAACTTCGAGTGGGAAACCGTGGTACATAAAGAAGTGTCCGACAAGGGCGGTATGTCCTGGAGTACAGTACTAAGTCCTGATAGCAACTATTTTTATTCATCGTTAAGTCATTACTACCATCCACCCTTCGGCGATGCCCCGGCTCTACTTAAAATGGATATGTCGGGGAATGTTGTGGGGATCTACGACCTGGCTCAACCCAATGAGTACGGTAAAATGATAGAAGCCAAATTTGTTACTGACAGCACACTTATGGCCAGTGCCTTATGGGGCAACGTACTTGTTGGTGGGTCGAAAGCGGTCATTATTGATACCTTGGGCAACATCATCCGGCAAACCGGTTTATTACAAAATGAATGGCTGGCTTTTACAGAAGTTACTTTTGACAGTAAATTGTTG
>PCUL01000447.1:325-1345 GCA_002771745.1 Bacteroidetes bacterium CG18_big_fil_WC_8_21_14_2_50_41_14 | reverse complement strand
CACAATCCCCACGTCTACCATCACGCCAATAGCGATGGCAATACCCGATAACGCTACGATGTTGGCGTCAACACCCACCCATTTCATGACGATAAAAGTCATTAGCACTGCCACGGGAAGTAGTGATGAAATCAGAATGGAGGCCCTGAGGTTTAGAACCAGGATAATAATGACGATGATGGCGATGAGAATTTCGTGTGACAAAGCCGATTCCAGGGTGCCGATGGTTTCGGTAATTAATCCTGAACGGTCGTAAAAAGGAATGATGGTGACCTTGGAGATGGTGCCATCGGCCAGTGTTTTTTGTGGAAGGCCGGGAGCTATCTCGGCGATTTTTTTCTTGATGTTGTTGATGACTTCCATGGGATTTGATCCGTAACGTGCAATAACGGCCGCGCCGACAGCTTCCACGCCATCTTTGTCGAGGCCACCACGGCGGGGTGCCGGACCAAAACTCACCTGTGCCACATCGCGGATACGCACGGGTACATTGTCGCGGACGGTAACTACTGCTTCCCTCAGGTCGTAAAGGCTTTTGATGTAACCCAGTCCGCGGATGACGTATTCCACCTTATTTATCTCAATGGTCTCGGCTCCGATATCCAGGTTGCTTTTTTTTACTGCCTGCATGATGTCCATGACCGAAACGCCAAATGCTTTCATGGCGTTGGGATCGATGTCGACCTGGTACTCTTTAACAAACCCGCCAATGGTGGCTACTTCAGAAACACCGTTTGATGCCGAAAGCGAATATTTTACATAATAATCCTGAATAGTCCGCAGTTCCTGCGGATCCCAGTCACCGGCAGGCTTTCCGGTTTTAGGGTCGCGACCCTCGAGTGTGTACCAGTAAATTTGTCCCAGTGCCGTGGCATCAGGCCCAAGCGAAGGTTGCACACCTTGCGGTAAGGTACCCGATGGGAGAGAGTTTAACTTTTCGAGTATACGCGACCGACTCCAGTAAAATTCGATGTTATCTTCAAAAATGATATAAACAAACGACATCCCAAACATGGATGT
>PCUL01000447.1:0-312 GCA_002771745.1 Bacteroidetes bacterium CG18_big_fil_WC_8_21_14_2_50_41_14 | reverse complement strand
TTTACGCCGGGAATCCCCAACAGAGAAGTCGTTAATGGGTAGGTGATCTGGTCCTCGATGTCTTTTGGTGAACGGCCCATCCATTCGGTAGCCACAATTTGTTGGTTATCACCAATATCAGGGATAGCATCCACAGGCACGGGGTCGCGTGGCAATAACCCGGTATGCCAGTTAAATGGGGCATAAACAGTCCCCATCATGATGAAAGCGATGAACAACAACAGGGTGATCACCTTGTTTTCAAGGAAGAATTTAATGGATTTATTTAACATGGTTCATGGTTATGATTTTTACTCGAATAAAAAAAACTAG
>PCUL01000208.1 GCA_002771745.1 Bacteroidetes bacterium CG18_big_fil_WC_8_21_14_2_50_41_14 | reverse complement strand
CACGCCCAAGCTCAAGAACAGTATCGCAATCAAAAATAAGGTTATCTTTTATCGTGCGTTCAAAAATATTTACGATTTCTAATTTACCATTGGACTCCAGTTTTTCTGAGTTCTCCTTGATTATCGATGTAACCAAGCCAATTCGCTTTCTATTGTCATTTAGATGATACTCGTTTATAAGTATATCAATCGCTGCGTCTCTTCTGATTGCATATTTCGGGTTTTTGTTACCAACCAATTTATTTTGAATTTCCGGGTTGCTGTGATTAAATTTAATCAACAGGACAACATCCTTATCTTTAATAAGTTCGATTTTTGATCTGTCTATTTCATTATTAGTAGCATTTACTCCAAAAAAAATCAAATCTCCTGTTGTGAAAATAGCGAGCTTAATCTTGAGTGTATTACATTTATTAATAATAAATTCTGTTAAACTCCAATTGTTCGGGTGAAAAGGTTCACCATCTCCAGGGATGCCAACAAACTCACCTCCCATTTCAGCAAATTGATTCAAAATATCTTCGTAGGTCGATAGATCAAGCAAGTTTTTTTTGCTCTTAGGATTTTCATTTGCTGAAGCGAAACAGTATGGACATTTTAAATGACAAAAGTCGGGAATTGTCAACCATAATGATTTTAAATTTTTTCCTTCTTTGATTGAATTGTAATCAGCATGAAAGTTATTGTGTTGAATCGATAATATAGAGTTATTAGTGGTTTTCATAAAACAACTTTAAAATGGATTGAGTTGAAAAATCATAGTTTATTTTCTTTTTGTCAGCCTTTATCATACCATTTTTTAGCATGATCAATCGATCACCAGTTTCTTGTATTTGGTCGAAATCATGAGTAACTGCCAATGCTAATATGTTATTCAGCGTAACAAATTGTTTTAGTTTACTTAAAATGAATGGTGCCCATTTTTGATCTAATGAGGAGGTAAATTCATCCATAAGCAATACTTTTGGTCTGCTTAGCATGATACGAGAAGCTACAATTATTTGCTGTTCACCGCCAGACAAGAAACGTACCTGTTCGTTTAATCGGTTTTCGAGTCCAATTTCAAATTCTTTTAAAACTGACACCATCTTTGTACGATAGCCTCGCTGTTTGTAAAATCTTAGATTTGGAGTAGTCCCTGGTTTTTTCAACCCGAAAATAAGGTTCTCATAAAGAGTCATTGATGGAACAAGATTCTTTAAAGTAACCTGGTCGATAGACAATACTTCAGAGGGGGTGAAACTGTTGAAAGTAACTTGACCTTTGTCTGGAAGGTACTCCTGATTAATTAGCTTCAATAATGTAGATTTTCCCGATCCATTTCCTCCTATCACATAGGTCCATTCACCCTCATGTAACAAAAGATTAATATCATTTAAAGCATTGATTATAGCACTCGAGTTTTTATTGAATGATATTTGAATGTTATTTAATTGTATCATCTTGTATTAAATAAAGTTTGATCCAATATTCCTTGTTGCTTTCCCTCGTTGAATGA
>PCUL01000185.1 GCA_002771745.1 Bacteroidetes bacterium CG18_big_fil_WC_8_21_14_2_50_41_14 | reverse complement strand
TTATAGGATACAATGGTTTTCATAAGCCGACAAAGATATTAAAAGATCCAGATGAGCCTACATGGATATTGGCTGCAAGTGCAGAGTACTGCTCTGATAGACAGGTACGTGTATATCAGTAAGATTTTTTATATAGAATTTAGCTTATTGGCAGGTTGGTACAAATTTGAATGAATTTATTTTGTTTCTCATCCCTCTTTTGCCCTTTAAGGTCAATTAGGATTTATCAGTTGAGCAACCTCGTTCACATTGCGGCACATTTGCAAACCCGCACTAGTCTAGCTAAACCAAAGGTTTACAAAAGAGCTGCAATTTTGCTTTCGCTCCACCCTAAATTTTTTATCTTTGTGCCATGTGGAATAAAAATGATATAAAATTTTTTAGAATAGTTCTATTAGAGTCGTTTGATACTAATAAAAGGGATTTCCCATGGAGAAAAGAAGGTGTATCTAACTATGAGCTGATTTTTAGTGAGATATTACTTCAAAGAACTAAAGCAGAAACTGTTGCAAAGTATTATGATACATTCTTTAAAAAGTTTCCTAACTGGGAAAAGTTGATATTAGCAACTGACAAAGAATTGGAAAAAATCTTTAGACCACTTGGATTACACACTCAAAGAGTTGGCAGAATTAGAAAAATTATCGAAGAATATAAACTTAAAAATGGAATCTTGCCTAGAAACAAAGATGAGTTACAAGAATCCAGTTTCGCATCTTTGTATATATCAAACGCATACGAATTATTTGTTATAAAAAATAAGGCTGCATTGCTTGATGTGAACATGTCAAGAGTCTTAAGCCGTTTTTTTTACCCGAAAGATTATAAAGACGTTAGAAATGATAAACTAATACAGGAATTGGCTCATAATGTAATCAATGTGAAAGCATGTAAAGAGATAAACTGGGCCATTCTTGATTTTGCAGCACTTGTATGTAAAGCACAAAAACCAAAATGCAGTGAATGTAAGCTAAGTTCAAAATGCTGTTTTTTTGAATTAACCAATAAGATTGAAGATTTATCAGAAGAACCGCAATTAAATATTAATTATGATTCAGAGATACCTATGAATCCTGAAAAACCATTTAAAGTAGTGTCGCTGTTCTCGGGATGTGGCGGAATGGATTTAGGATTTGAAGGAGACTTTATAGTACACAAAGATTCTGTTAATGAACGATTAAATCCTGATTTTGTAATTGAAAGACTTGATAATGACTTTGTTAGACTAAAACCAACTAATTTTCAAACCGTTTTTGCTAATGATATTTTACATGAAGCGAGAAATGCATGGGTTAACTATTTTAAAAAAAGGAATTATTCATCAGAAGTTTACCATGTTGACAGCATAGTTGATTTGGTAAAAATGCACAAAGATGGATATAAAGTTTTTCCTGATATTGTAGATATTGTTACTGGTGGGTTTCCTTGTCAAGATTTTAGCATAGCAGGGAA
>PCUL01000335.1:1361-1503 GCA_002771745.1 Bacteroidetes bacterium CG18_big_fil_WC_8_21_14_2_50_41_14 | reverse complement strand
AAAAATCCCCTTGTCTTTTAATACTCGTTTAATCTCGTTTATTGGTTTTTCAGGTTCGTAAAGTAAGTGAAGTAAATTTGAAGCAATTACCACATCAAACGACTTGTCTAGGAATGTCAAATTGTATGAATCCTGAACTTGA
>PCUL01000335.1:0-1245 GCA_002771745.1 Bacteroidetes bacterium CG18_big_fil_WC_8_21_14_2_50_41_14 | reverse complement strand
AATCCCTGTTCCAGTTCCTATTTCAAGAACATTATAGTTTAAGTCAAGGTCTGTATTTATGTTTTCAAGAATTGACTTATATGTTTTACTGAAAACTTTATCTATGAAAGAGTCATAGTAGTTAGCGAACCTATCCCAAAATCTCCTCTCTTTATTCTGTCTATTATTCATATTGCAATAATGTGTCAAGTGGTTGTTTTAGCATTGTACCCAACGGGAAGCATATGCTTTGTGGCGGACTTTGAAAGACAAATCTTTCTGTCCACGAAAATTTATATTTGAAACTAAGATATTCATATTCAGACCGAAACCCGCCATAAAGTATATGCATTGTTAGCGGCTGCCTTTCTTTTGTTAGTCATTATTGTAAAAGCTTGCAAGAAAATTTATAGTGTTTTCAATTTTTTCTTTCACGTCTTGATTGTCAATAGATTTATTGTGATTTGCAAAGTTCTCCCGAATTCCATTTCCGTAATTTTTAAATGCCTCGTCATTAATTTGTCCTTTGATTATACGCATTACAAACTCGTCAGGGATTTCAAGTCCATTTTTGTAAGGAACTTTAAACTTCTTCGCATAAGGTTTTAAAAATGTGTCAATGTCGTAGCCACGATTTACTAATTCGTCAATGAAGCTGTCATCAATCACAGTTCCTGCCCAATGTTGTTTCTCTGCTTTTTCGTGTGCTCTGACGAGTCCTTTGCCAAAAACAGAATTTATGTTATAAAGTCCACCAGCTCCATTCTTTTGTTTAAAGTCAACATATACAATCTCACCATAAACGAGAGAACCTCTAGCAGGGAAAAAGAAGTCAATTGCTTGCCAATTAAACTTATATGCAACTTCCAAAATCTCCATCAAAGATGCTTCGGTGTCATCATTAGTCCAAAAAACAACTGTGTCAGAGAAGTTAATACAATTAATTCTTGAGTTTGATAAGTCAGCAATTACACCGTGTGGAGCTTCTTTAGAATTCCCTTGTCCTAAAGCACTTTCAATGTCACGGAAATTATTGCCAACAATTTTTCTCTGATAATCAAGGTCATTGTTGTCAATGAATTGTTTAAATCCTAAGTAGTCGAAGTATGCTATGAATTTTTTCATTGTTGTCTTGAAATTTTCTGGTTATCCTGTTGTCGCCTAAGGTTGCCGCTAACGGGAAGCATATGCTTTGTGGCGGACTTTGAAAGACAAATCTTTCTGTCCACGATGATATATATTTGAAACTAAAATACTCATATTCAT
>PCUL01000183.1 GCA_002771745.1 Bacteroidetes bacterium CG18_big_fil_WC_8_21_14_2_50_41_14 | reverse complement strand
GAAAGTGCCGATAGTTATCCTCTTCCCTGAAGATCGCGCAACTGTTGATGCCCCGGTTGTAGATGTGGTATAACCGGCCGGGGATTAATTTAGGATGGTCTTGCATAGGCGTGGGTGTTTGTTGGTAAAACCTGACAGGTCTTTATGATCTGTCAGGTTTAAGCCGGGTTGGAGGGTGGGGTGGGAGGACATGGGGGAGTTAGTTATCACATCGATAATGTGTATAGGACTTCGATGAATTAATATTATGAACAGGAATTACAAAAATCTGTTTATCTCGTTTCGCTCCAGCAGAATCGTAATTATCGACATTTTTAAACTGTGCCTTTAGAGAGATGTCATCGTATTCTTGCAATATTCCTGGTGTAAAATTTGAAGAATCAAATTTCTTAACATTAGCTTCGCTGGGATTATCCAGATAGCCAACAAACTGAAAAAAGCAACCCCGTTTCCCAAAATAATTTATCCGGTGAAGGTAGTTTTGCAAGTATCGTTTTGCTTCATCATCGTTCACGTCAAAAATGATTTCAATAGAGTCTGACAGAAAGATATATTCGCGAAAAGAAGGTTTACCACGATATGTTCCGTCTCTCAATGATTGAATGGTCACAAAACAATTATTAATACAAAAACTTCCAGTCACATGATAAGTAATTTGAGCATCTTTAATGAAAGCAAATTCTTTACTCTTCGTATCATTCTTAAAAAATCCTGGTCCATCAATGGTTATGGCTTGATTGAATAGAGCCATTTTAATTGAATAAGGCGAAGGAATTAGTAAAGACTTTGCCCCCGAATTGGTGGAGTTGCTTTCTTTTAATGAGAATAGGTTTGTTGGCTGATATATGACAGAAAACTTCATTTTCAGCTTAATTTATAAGGTTCTTCCACAATCAAATTTTTAAAAATTCCTGATAATTCACCAAGTCCATTGAACTTTAGAGCAGTAATTGAACCTGTTTCTATTTCATTCAAATTTGAAGTAATTGTTTCTATTTCCTGAATGTAATCAGGGTTTATCGAGCTAATAGTTGGAGCAGGAATCAGCTTTTCAGAATAAGTTACAACTCCTTTGAAATCGGTAATATGAGGTTTTTGGCTGCTGGTCATTGCACCACGTGGGTTTAGAAATGAACTCAACAACGATTGAAGAATTGCCTTGTAACGGGCATTACGTTTGTCGTCACTAATGGAATAAACCCGATCGATGTCATTGAACCCAATCCTGTAGGTATCAACATTACAAACAAAAGCATAAGCACCGTGATTTGCAGGACGGTGGAAAATGTTTTGCCCCTCATTTGATTTTTCTCCTTTTACTCCTGTTGAACTATGAACAACCTTAGTATGAAGGTAGGTTTCAGTATTGTTTTTGTCAGGAATACCAATTGTCCAGCCAAATTCAATTACAGATTTGCGTGGGGTATTTGAACTGTCTTTGTTATCACCAACTTTATCGGTGATTAATATCCCATGGGTATCGCAAACCGCGCATG
>PCUL01000457.1 GCA_002771745.1 Bacteroidetes bacterium CG18_big_fil_WC_8_21_14_2_50_41_14 | reverse complement strand
TACGGAGAGAAACGGCTGCAAAAGTAAATCTTTTTAAGCAATGCGCAAACCATTGACCTGGTTTTTTAGCAAAGGCATAGGTTGAACTGGTCATATCCAAAAATCGTATCTTTGCCACAGATTCACCTTGCTTGCAGCCATGGAAAAAAATGACCACCACCACAAGGCAGAAAGTGCACTTAAAGTGAACGAAGGTATTGAACAACCTGCGTCTATTAACCCCATGCTTGAAAATGAGATGATCCGTTTCCGGAAAAACAGGCCATCGGTTAAGGATTTTCTGTCAGGCATCAGGGCTGGTAATCGCAACCTGCTTGGGCAGGCCATTACACAGATTGAAAGTGCCAGGTCTGAAGATCAGGTTATGGCCACCGAACTCATTAACGCCTGCCTGCCATTTTCAGGTAAATCCATCCGAATTGGAATCACCGGTGTGCCGGGGGTAGGCAAAAGCACCTTTATCGAAACCTTCGGGTTGTATTTAATTGGTTTGGGGAAAAAGGTAGCCGTATTGGCCATCGATCCCAGCAGTACGCGCACAAAGGGAAGCATTCTTGGTGATAAAACCCGGATGGAGGAACTCAGCGTTCATACCGACGCCTTTATCCGTCCTTCTGCCAGTTCAGGAACGCTTGGGGGAGTTACCCGGTCGACCCGTGAGGCGCTGATCTTGTGCGAAGCCGCCGGATTTGATGTGATATTAATTGAAACGGTGGGCGTGGGTCAATCAGAAACGGCGGTATCGCGATTGGTCGATTTTTTTATGCTGCTCATGCTTGCCGGTGGAGGCGATGAGCTTCAAGGCATCAAACGAGGGATCATGGAGATGGCCGACTTAATCGTGATCAACAAAGCAGACGGCGATAACATGCTAAAAGCCAATTTAGCTAAAAGGGAATACGAAAATGCACTCCACCTGTTTCCACCGCTTGCCAATGGTTGGATACCGAAAACAGTTACCGCTTCGGCCCTGAAAAATATTGGAATTGAAAATACCTGGAACATCGTGGATGAATTTGTAAACCAAACTTCAACCAATGGGTATTTCCAAAAAAATCGCCACGAACAATCTAAACATATCCTAAGGGAAACTATTTCCCATGCTTTAAACAACCACTTTTTCAATAATGAACTGATGACAAAGCGGTTGTTATTTTTGGAACAACAGGTGATTGCCGACAAGATGAACCCTTATCAGGCAGCTCATCAACTGTTGGAAGAATATTTTCATCTTGGATAACCCGTTCAGAAAAGATACTTCGGTGTTTATAAGGTGAATATTTCTAGATTTGCACCCGTTTTTCTTTAGGATTGCTTAATTTTATCTTTTTAATGATCAGCTAATGAATATTATCATTGCAGGTGACGGGGAAGTTGGATTTTATCTTGCCAAAGCGCTGGTTGATTCAAACCACAACATCACCATTGTTGACCCGCATGAAGAGTTGTTGAAAATGATTGAAACCCATGCGGATTTAATGACAATCGTTGGCGAATCAAATTCTGTTTCTATTTTGAAACAGGCCAATGTATCGAAAGCCGATTTGGTGATTTCGGTGTTGCACGATGAATACATCAATATTCTCACGGCCATTTTGGCGAAAAAACTGGGTGCTAAACAGACCATCGCCCGTGTAAATACCCTCGAAAATGTGAGCGAGGAAAACAAAAAAATCTATGATGAATTGGGTGTTGATTTTTTAATTTCACCCGAGGACATCGCGGGTCATGAGGTGATCAACTTGCTACAACAACCTGCCGCTACCGAGATATTTGAATTGTCGGGAGGCAGCCTGTCGGTGTTTTTAATTCGGATTGAACCCGATGCCCCGGTTGTTAACAAATCGCTGAACGACATTGCCCTTGAGCACCAATTGCTTAATTTTCGTGCTGTCGTTATTCACCGCAATGGCAAAACCTTTATTCCAACCGGCGACACCGTTTTCTTTCCCAACGATCTGGTTTACGTCATTACCAAACCTGAAGCCATCCAGAACCTGCTTAAAATGGGCGGGAAGAGAAAATTAGAGATCAATAACATCATGATTGTTGGTGGCGGTCGGGTAGGGAAAGTGATCGCCAAACGACTGGAGAATGAGCTGAATATCAAGCTTATTGAACAGGACCGCGATCGTTGCATGAAACTCAGCGACATCCTGGAAGATACCTTGCTTGTTAATGGCGATGCCCGCGATATCACCCTGCTTGAAGACGAGGGCATAGAAGGGGTGGACGCGTTTATTGCCGTGACAAACAGTTCCGAAACCAATATACTCACCTGTCTTCATGCCAAAAAATTCGGGGTAAAGAAAACCATTGCACTGGTCGAAAACCTGGATTACATCGAGATTTCCCAAAATATTGGAATCGATACCATCATCAATAAAAAGTTGAGTGCCGCCAGTTATATTATCCGGCACAGCATGGGCGATGAAGTCGCTTCACTAAAGTGTTTAAGCGGGATTACCTCCGATGTCGTAGAGCTGGTAGCCAAGGCAGGTTCCCCAATAACAAAATGCAAAATCCGCGATTTGCACATGCCCGAAGGAACCATCATAGGGGGTATTATCCGTGGTAAGGAGTCGTTTATTGCTGTTGGCAATTTTCAAGTTCTGGAAAACGACAGGGTGGTGGTCTTTGCTAGTCCTTACATCAGCCAGAAGTTAGAAAAATTGTTTTTAAAAACCCATTTTGGATTTTAATTGACTATCATGCCAACACGCCACATCATACATTATTCCATTGTCATGAAGGTGATGAGCTTTCTGTTGATCGTGGAGGCTCTGTTTATGCTAAGCGGCCTGCCATTTGCATGGTACTATGACGAAAGCATCTGGCCCATCACCTTTTCGGCACTGATTACCGGCTTTATTGGCGGAATTGGGTGGGTAGCTCATAGGAAAAAAGACCGCAACAGTATTGGTAAACGCGAGGGCTATCTGATCGTTGCGCTGACCTGGATCGTCATATCGCTGTTTGGCACCCTGCCTTTTTTGCTTAGCGGCACTATCCCGAATTTTACGGATGCATTTTTTGAAACCATCTCCGGCTTTACCACTACCGGAGCTTCCATATTAACAGATATCGAAGTCCTGCCTAAAAACATCCTCTATTGGCGTGCCATGACCCATTGGATTGGTGGCATGGGAATCATCGTGCTGACGGTGGCCATTCTTCCTTTTTTGGGCATTGGCGGACTTCAGCTGATGATTGCCGAAATGCCCGGCATCACTCCCGACAAACTTCATCCCCGCATCACCTCAACAGCCAAGCGGTTATGGGGAATTTATGTGGGATTTACACTGATAGAGGTATTGTTGCTGTGGGCTGGGGAGATGGACTTTTTTGATTCGGTATGCCATTCATTTGCCACCATGGCTACCGGGGGTTTTTCCACTAAAAACAGCAGTATCATCGGTTTTAGTGCTTATTCACAATATGTGATCATCGTGTTTATGTTTTTAGCAGGTACCAATTTTACCCTGCATTACTTTTTTATTAACCGTAAGTTTAGCAAAGTGTTTTCGAATCAGGAATACCGGATGTATTTTTGGTTGGTGGCATTGGTAACTGTTTTTATTGCTGTTGGACTGCTGGTTGATGGAATGCCCGATGTAGAAAAGGCTTTTCGGGATACACTGTTTACGGTGGTCTCCATCGTCACCACCACAGGATTTGTTACGGCCAATTATTATTCCTGGCCGTCTTATTTGTGGATGTTGATTTTTGCCCTGATGTTTATCGGGGGAAGTGCCGGTTCTACAGGAGGTGGTGTTAAAATTATCAGACACTTGTTGTTAATACGAAATTCATGGCAGGAGCTGAAGCGATCGATTCATCCCCAGGCCATTATTCCTGTTAAATACAACGGAAAATCCGTTTCACAACAAATGATTTTTAACGTAATGGCTTTCTTTCTGATGTACGTGTTGGTTTTTTCGGCAGGTACCATCCTGTTGTCGTTGCTGGGAGTTGATTTTGAAACCGCTGTCGGTGCATCCATTGCCTCTCTTGGCAACATTGGTCCCGGAATAGGACATGTGGGACCTATAGATAACTACGCGTTTTTTACTGACACGGCCAAATGGGTACTTTCGTTTTTAATGTTGTTGGGACGACTGGAATTGTTCACCATCCTCATCGTGATTTCCCCGGCTTTCTGGAGAAGATAAACTACTTGCTGTTTTCGCTGAAAAGCATCAGGTAAGCTTTTATAAAAGCATCCAGATCGCCATCCAGCACATCCAGTACATTGCTCGATTCCAGACCGGTACGCACATCTTTTATCAACTTGTACGGGTGTAGTGTGTAGGATCGTATTTGTGAGCCCCATTCAATTTTCTTTTTGTTTCCCTCAATCACGTCGATGGCTTCCTGCTTTTTGCGCATCTCAATTTCATAGAGCTGCGAGCGGAGCATCTGCAGGGCTTTTTCGCGGTTTTGTCCCTGTGAACGGGTTTCCTGGCATTCGATCACCAAACCCGAGGGTTCGTGCCGCAACCTGACTGCCGTTTCAACCTTGTTTACATTTTGTCCACCCGGTCCGCTTGAGCGAAAAGTGTCCCAGCTGATGTCGGCCGGATTTACCTGGATGTTGATGGTATCATCGATTACCGGATACACATACACAGACGCAAAGCTGGTATGGCGGCGGTTGGCGGAATCGAAGGGTGACAATCGTACGAGGCGGTGGACGCCATTTTCGCCTTTCAGGTATCCAAAGGCATATTCTCCCTCAATCTGCAGGGTGACGGATTTAATTCCGGCAATGTCGCCTTCCTGGTATTCCAGTTCTTTTACTTTGAACTTGTTGCGTTCAGCGTAGCGGAGGTACATACGCATGAGCATTTCTGCCCAATCCTGGCTTTCGGTTCCCCCTGCACCCGGATTGATTTTCAGAATGGCGTCAAACGCATCTTCTTTGTTGCTGAGCATTTGAAGGAACTCCAGGTCGTCAATGCGAGTTTCCAGTAAATGATACTGAGCGTCCAACTCTTCCTGGGTAGATTCGCCTTCTACGTAAAATTCATGCAGTACATTCAGGTCGTTGTAGGTTTCCTCCGCCTGGGAGTAAGACTCTATCCATCGCTTTTTGTCCTTTATCTTTTTAAGTATTTGTTCGGCATTCTTTGAGTCGTTCCAAAAGTCAGGCGATTGGGTTTTTTCCTCCTCTTCTTCAATCTCTATTTTTTTGAGGTCCACTTCAAAGGTACCTCCTTAAGGCATCGAGCCTTTCTGCAAGTACTTTCTTGCCATCTGTTGTAAACATAGGGTGTCATTTTTTGCAAAAGTAGCCATTTGGTTACAACGGCCAACATCAAATCGACTATATCTCACCCCGCACGACTTTCCAGGCCAGTGATGGCTGAAATCCCTTTTGCTGTGCATAGGCTACGAGCTTGGCCTGTTCATTAAAGCTGAGTGCTTCAGTAGTTCTTTTTGAGGAGATTACAGCCTTTAGTATGTTGAGATATTCCTCTTCATCCAGCGAATTGATGGCCATTTGAATGTATAAATCAAGAACTTGTTTTTGATGAAGGGCAAAGATGATTTTGTTTTTTCCCCACTTGTTGTGGCGCAGTTTTCCAAGTGCAAACGCCATGGCATAACGCTCTTCGTCAAGATAGTTTTCTTTTTCGAGTGTTTGAAGGATTTTCATGGCAATGGTTTCCGAAACTTTCCAACTATCCAGTTTCGCCTTGATGTCAAAAAGACAACGTTCCTGATAGGCGCAGTAATTTTTTGCCTTTTCGAGTAAATATAAATGTTCGGGACTCATCGGTTAATTTTTTTACTAAAGTAAAAAGAAATTCAGGGAGTTAGTTGCCAGATTAGAACTTTTTATATCAGAATTATTGCACCCGAATTTTTATTTTGAGAAGTTGTGCAGTAAACTACACTTTAAAGAGAAAATATGGTGAAATAGCTGAAAAATTATCTTTATGTGCACTAAAATGCACTATTTGATTTAAATCTTATTTTTTATCAAGATATTCTGAACCTTATGTCTGGTCAATCACATTTGGTAGAAAAGTTGACAAGGTTTTCGTATTTGGATGAAAAAACAAAAATAAACTACTGGCAATCATCTCAAAGACGATTAAAACAATGGATGTCCTTTTAACATGTTCATTGTAAATGAATAAAAGTGAATAGAATCAATCCATTGCAGTCTGGCTTTAGCCTACTGCAACAAAAACCTTCTGTTTTATGCAATGACCCGGGATTAAAATCCAGGGTTACAGGATCGGCCATGCCTGTCCTGATTGCGATCGGGATTCGGGTACCTCATTAGTAATAAATGCCTGGAAATTAGGGAA
>PCUL01000022.1 GCA_002771745.1 Bacteroidetes bacterium CG18_big_fil_WC_8_21_14_2_50_41_14 | reverse complement strand
CTGATCTCCCGACCATAATATTTCGGCGTGTTTTCGACGAGCGAACCATCTTCTATGATTTTCACAAAGTTCAAGTCTGATTTTGCATTACTTAACAATTGAGGAGAATGAGTTGCGATTACAAATGTATTTTCGGATTCAAAAGCAGAATCAATTGTTTTTTCAATTTCTGAAATAAATTGGCGTTGCCATTTTGGGTGAAGGTAAGTATCTGGTTCGTCAAAAAGAAACAACGTATTTTTTCCCGATAGTAATTCTGTTAAACCTTTGATTGTAATTATCTGCTGTTCACCTTCGCTCAAAATACTAAAGTTTTGATAATTACCTTTTTCCACTTTTATAAGTGAAAAGGAAATATCTTCTAATAAACCATCAGCAAGCATTATATTCAAAAGATCAAATAGTTTTTTTTCTTCAATTAAATGTTCTCTTATTTCATAAAGTCTTTCTAAACCTAATATCGTGATTATGACTGCTTCATCTTGCCAAGCTTCAATTACAATATTTCCTTTCTTGTTCGATTCTTGAGGATTTTGCAATTCATCTACGGAGGCGGAATTCTCATTTAAGAAATCCAAAAAATTTCTGACTTCACCTTCTGCACCCCAAAAATTATCATGAGTATCCTTAGACCAACTTGGTTTTTGCAAACGTATCTGAACGCTTTGCATACCTGCAATTTTTGCTTTACTCCTTAAAAACTCAGGAATATCACCGTATTCAAAAGACAACAAACTAAGTAGTATTATTTCAAAGTGATCGCGGGTATAGTAGAAAAAATCTCTATTTATATTAGGGTTTCCTTTTCTATAGGCTTTCGATAATTTTTCTTCATGAGGACGACATAGCTCTTTCATAATTTCGGATAGACCGGAATAATAGATTACAACATTTTCAGGGAGGACTGAAAAATCTTTTCCTCCAATGCCAAAGCTCATAAAATCTCTGTCTACTGTAGTTCCATTATATATAATAACACCTTCCTGGTTATAAATCTCTATTTGTATAGGTGTGTTGGGTTGCGCGGCAATTAACTTAATGTTTAACCTTGTTGTGTTTTTATTTGATTTGGGGTGCGCGTAATTTGGCAAATCCTCATATTTTAAAGAATACTCAAGTTCGAAAGCGAATTTTGCTGTTTCATTTAAATATGCCCAACTTAGAATGTCGGCAAGAGCTTCCAGAATGGTCGATTTTCCAGAACCATTGGCTCCAATAAAAACAGAAATGTATTTATTAAAATCATAAGGAAACTCAATTGTGAAATCCTTTAAAATTTTGTATTCTTTGATATAGAGCCTTTTTAATTGCATGGCTTAAATATTTCGTTTTCAAATTCTTTAATTGCAGATTGTTTTATAAGAATAGATTTAGATCG
>PCUL01000302.1 GCA_002771745.1 Bacteroidetes bacterium CG18_big_fil_WC_8_21_14_2_50_41_14 | reverse complement strand
ATTTGTATTGGTTACACCATTCACCCTTCATTTGGTTTTGATCGCCGATTTCCGGATAATTCCTACCAACATTTGGCTTTCCATTGGTTTTGTTGTATTGTTCACCACTGTTATAGCTTACTTTCTTAACAATTTCTCTCTTAAGGTAATTAGTCCGACGGTTAATAGTGCCTATATTTATTTTCAACCATTTCTGGCTACCTTTGTGGCGATCAGTTTTGGTAAAGATGTTTTGACGTGGCCAGAGATTGTCGCCGCATTGTTAATCTTTACCGGAGTATATTTTGTAAACTTTAATCATTCCGTCAATAAAAAACCAGCGATATGATCCCTTCTATCCCCAGACTTCAATTTGCAGACAGCAACCAATTTTTTCTCATGGCCGGACCTTGTGTTATAGAGGACGAACACATGGCTTATCCCATTGTGGAGCACATCTTAAAATTGACCACCGAACTAAAGATTCCAACAATTTTTAAGGCTTCCTATAAAAAAGCAAACAGGTCGAAACTGGATTCGTTTATGGGCATTGGTGATTTAATAGCGCTGAAAATACTCGATAACATCAGAAACACCTACCAGATTCCGGTTGTTACGGATGTGCATACCGCTGAGGAAGCAAAGCTTGCGGCAAACTATGTAGACATTTTACAAATACCCGCGTTTTTGTGTCGACAAACCGATTTGCTGATCGCAGCAGGAAAAACGGGAAAGGTGGTCAACATCAAAAAAGGTCAATTTTTATCGGGCAAGGCGATGCAGTTTGCCGTTGACAAAGTAAAATCGACCGGAAACCAACAAGTGATGCTGACAGAACGTGGAAACATGTTTGGGTACGGCGATTTGGTGGTAGACTACCGCAACATTGCTGCCATGCAAAAAACCGGGGTTCCTGTAATTCTCGATATCACCCATTCACTTCAACAACCCAATCAGACCTCGGGAGTTACCGGTGGGCAGCCCGATTTAATTGAGCTCATTGCCAAAGCCGGCATCGCCGTTGGCACTGACGGAATTTTCCTGGAAACACATCCCAATCCCGGCAAAGCCAAATCGGATGGAGCCAATATGTTGAGACTTGATTTACTAGCCGATCTCCTAAAACGACTTTCTGCATTGCGTGCAGTGACAGCTCAGTTTTAAACTATATGAATGTTTTTCCTAATTCGCCATCTGAACCTTATATTATTCCTTGACCATGCTGATCAAACTCCCACTGCGAGGGTCAAAATGCAACCTCGCTTTTGAAATGTGAGCGGTAGAAACAATACCCAACTGATTGATTGGTATTAATTGATTAAAGAAAATGTCGCCTTTGTAGCTGACTTTTACCAAGGTTTGAGCCGGAATTCGATAATACACTATGTTTGAACCGCTGATCGGTGCCTCAGTTAATCCTTTAAGTATGGCATCAACATTCAATTCAAGCAACACCGTTTCCCCTTCTGAACCTTTCCATATCTGCACCTGTTTTTCTCCTTTTTGGGGAGAATAAAAAACTGTTTGAGGGATAATGGTAGAGGTCTCCTTTCCTAAAAACAACTCCAGATAATTCTGTTCCATTTTCTTAAGCTGATTATCCATGTACTGCAAGCTTTCGCCAAAATTAACTTCATGATATCCAGTAAGCAGATTATACCGGGCTTCCCGAATTTTTGCTATTTGTTGCGCGGCTTCTTCAGCGCGCTCCTTCTCTGATTTATCAACCCAGTTTGTTTTAAATAAAAACCGATTAATTGTCATGGTATCGATGGAGATTTTTCTGACCACCGTATCCAGTTTCTTTCTTTTGTTGTAACTGGCTTCATAATCAAACGACTCTGATTCTTTTGTAAATAGGATGGTTTGCTGAAGCTCAGGAAAAGGCTTCGTTAAAGGAAGGTTTTCATTGTCATTAATAGATAACAACGCTCCGTTTTCAGCCAAATAAAAAACCGGGTTAAGCTCATCCTTTGCTTTATCGGCAGGAAACTGCACATAATACATCTCATTTGGATCGGTAACAGGCAAAGGTTCTATGACTGCATCCAGAAGCCTGAATGTTGATCCTGAGGTTAAAATAATATCACTAACGCCTATATATTCGGCAGCATACGCGGATAAAGGCCCCTTCTGACGGGCGATTTTTTCAAACACGAGGTTAACTTTCAGTACTGTTTTTGGGAGTGTGTAAAACAGACCTCCGCCAACAGGTGCAGGACTTTCCTGAACCACTTTAGTTACCATCACCTGAGCTTTGCCGGTTAAAGTCAGTCCGGCAATTACTACCAGAAAAAAAATTGACCTGAGTATGATATGCGTCTTCATGTTCAATACTATTTGTGGAATTCAAAGGTAAAAAAAATGCCGATGTAAAAATCGGCATTTTAATACGCTCTTGATTTGCTATTTAATAAATAGCAGTTCACGGTATTTTGGTAATGGCCACAACTCGTCATCAACCAGCATTTCGAGTTTATCCACGTTGTACCTGATTTTTTCAAAATAAGGTTTTACCTCATCCTTGTAGGCAATGGCCTTTTGCTGGACTGTCTCGATCAGGTTGGCCTCCTTGCGTGCTTCAGTCATCATTTCCACATCATCTTTAATGGAACTGATGTGGTTGGAAATGTCTTTGATGGTATTCAATTGATTTCGCGAAAGTTTTACAAATGTCTTTGAGTCGAGCACTTCTTTTAACCCCCGTGCATTCTCAATCAGCCTGTTTTGATAATGAATGGCTGTTGGAAGAATGTGATTGGTGGCCAAATCGCCTATCACCCGTGATTCAATCTGAATCTTCTTGGTGTATTTTTCCAATTTAATTTCGAAACGAGCGAGGAGTTCTTTTTCTGTCATTACCTGGTGTTTTTTGAAAAGCTCGATGGTTCTTTCAGATACAAACGCTTCCAAAGCCTCAGGAGTGCTTCTGTTATTCGACAATCCACGCTTTGCAGCCTCTTTTATCCATTCATCGCTATATGAATTACCTTCAAAGCGGATGTTTTTCGATTCAATTATATAACGACGTGTTACATTGAAGATGGCATCGTTTTTCTTCATGCCTTCGGCCAATAATTTATCTACATCTTGTTTAAAATGATTGAGCTGATCGGCCATGATGGTGTTTAGAACAAACATGGGTTTGGCCGTGTTGGCACTCGACCCAACGGCCCGAAACTCGAACTTGTTTCCTGTAAATGCAAAAGGGGATGTCCGGTTCCGGTCGGTATTGTCGAACAATATTTCAGGTATCTTAGGAATATCAAGGATAATATCCTTATTGCCATTGTTTGAAGTAAGGGCCTTGCGCGAAGGCATTTTTTCAATTTCTTCGAGTGTAGCAGTAATTTGCTCACCAACGAACACCGAAATTATAGCGGGAGGAGCTTCGTGCGCGCCAAGCCTTAAGTCGTTGCCCTCTGAAGCTACACTGGCACGCATCAATCCTTCGTGGGTATAAACAGCTTTTAAGATATTGGATAAAATGGCAATAAAACGAAAATTATCAGAGGCACTTTTCCCGGGAGAAAGTAAGTTTAAACCTGTATTGGTAGCCAAAGACCAGTTGTTATGCTTTCCAGATCCGTTGATGCCTGCGTAGGGCTTCTCATGCAACAACACTTTAAATTCGTGCCTTCGGGCCACCACATCCATAATATGCATCAGCAATTGATTGTGGTCGACAGCTATGTTGACCTCCTCAAAAACCGGTGCACATTCAAACTGACTTGGTGCAACCTCATTGTGACGCGTTTTTAGCGGAATACCCAATTTATGTGATTCGATTTCGAGGTCTTGCATAAATGCAAGTGCCCGGTTATGGATGGTTCCAAAATAATGATCACTCAACTGTTGGTCTTTGGCCGAAGCATGCCCAAAAACCGTTTTTCCTGTTAACACCATATCGGGACGTGCCGCATAAAGTGCAGCATCTACCAGAAAATATTCCTGTTCCCAGCCCAAGGTAGGATATACCTTGTCAATGTTTTTATCAAAATATTTACACACTTCCACGGCGATGGTATCCAACGCCCTCATCGATTTCAGCAAAGGTGTTTTATAATCGAGTGAGTCGCCGGTATACGAAACAAATATCGTAGGAATACAGAGTGTATTATCGAGAATAAATGCGGGAGAGGTAGGATCCCATGCTGTGTAGCCACGAGCTTCAAATGTACTTCTGATTCCTCCACTTGGAAAGCTGGAAGCATCAGGCTCCTGCTGGATAAGCGAATCACCTTGAAATTGTTCTATCGCCTTTCCCTGACCTGTGGGATGTATAAACGCATCGTGCTTTTCGGCAGTTGAACCGGTTAACGGATGGAACCAATGGGTATAATGAGATACGCCTCTGTTTAATGCCCAAGCTTTCATGGCGGATGCGATCTGATCGGTAATTTTACGATCGATTCGGGTTCCCTTTTCGACGGCACTCATCACCACCTTGTATGCTTCATCTGTCAGGTATTCCTTCATAGTCTGGGAATTAAAGGTCATTGATCCATAATAATCAGAGACTTTTAATGAGGGCGGAACGACAATTCCGATCGGTCGGTTCAAGGTTTTTTCGAGTGCTGTAAATCTAAAGTTCGACATAATAGTGTTATGGGTTTAGTTTTCTAATCATGAATAATCCTAAAAAAGTAAGTGCGCCATTAATAATCAAAAGTTCAAAACCTACTTGATAACCATTAAACAATTGCTCCGAATAAAGGCTGAAAAAATAAGAGATAACGGGTGCAGCTATGGCCACAATGGGAATAAACCGATCGTAAACCTTGAATTTTGTAAACATCCCAAAGGCATACAAACCAAGGAGCGGACCATAGGTAAATCCGGCAAAGGTAAATAGCTGAGCAATAACAGCCTGGTTATTAATAATTCTGAACGAAATGATGGCAAATATAATGATTGCCGACATTAACAAATGCACCCAGTACCGTTTTTTTTTCAAAAGGTTTTCATCATGTGCATATTTTTTATCCAAGCCCAATATGTCGATACTAAAAGAGGTAGTTAAGGCGGTTAAGGCGCTATCGGCACTGGAATAAGCCGCCGAAACGAGTCCGATAATAAACACAACTCCAGCCGTAACTCCCAGATGTTCAAACGAAATCATCGGAAAAAGGTGGTCAGATGAATCGGGTAACACAATGCCCTTTTGAGCAGCATAAAGGTACAATACGGCTCCGAGAAACAAAAACAACAGGTTTACAGGAACAAGGATTAAACTCAGGCTAACCATATTCTTTTGTGCATCGCCTATGTTCCTGCAACTCAGGTTTTTTTGCATCATGTCCTGATCAAGTCCGGTCATAACAATGGTAATAAACATGCCACTAAAAAACAATTTTATCACATTTTCTTTGCTATCCACGTCAGTGACAATCATGTTCGACAGATCGCTTTCGCAAACGGTTGCGATCATTTCCGTAAAAGTGGTACCCATTTGTTGCATAATCATTCCAATGGAGACGACCACAGCCAAAAGCATGAAGGTGGTTTGTAGGGTATCTGTCCAAATAATGGTTTTTATTCCACCTTTCATAGTGTATAATTGGATGATCACTAAAAAAGAAAGCACCGTAACCCAAAACGGAACACCAAAATAATCCATCACAAACGCCTGCAATACACTCACCACCAAAAACATCCTAAACGATGCACCAACAATTCGCGATAACAGAAAAAACAAAGCTCCGGTTTTATAGGCCATATTCCCGAACCGTTGATTCAAATAGGTATAAATGGAGGTTAAGTTTAAACGGTAATAGAGTGGCAGCAATACTGTTGTAATAATCAGATATCCAAATACATACCCAATCACAATCACCATATAACTAAAGCCGGTATCCCCGACCCATCCGGGAACAGAGATAAAAGTAACGCCTGACAGTGAGGCGCCTATCATCCCATAGGCCACTACAAACCAGGGCGATTTATGGTTGCCAATAAAAAAACTCTGGCTGTCAGCATGGCGCGATGTAAACCATGCCACTACAAAAAGGGTTACCGTATATATTACAAATGTACCTAGTATGATTTCCGGGCTCATCAACCTGACTTTTCGTTTGTTGTGTCAATTAATACTTTCTATCTTGCAGAAGCCAATCCGCTAACTCCGACAAACCGGAGATGCTACCTTCAAAAGGATTTTTTTTAATCTCCGGATCATGCTTAACATAAATTACATGCATTCCGGCATTTCTGCCGAATTCCAAATCGCTTAACGAATCACCTACCATAATGCTTTTCGAAAAATTAATTTCCGGAAAATCGGCCTTGGCCAGATTTGCCATGTGGATATTTGGCTTGCGGCAATTGTTTGGCTCAGTAGCCAGATCGGGACAGTAGTATACTTTGTCGATGCGCCCCCCTGATTGCCGCACCTGCTCAATCATAAATTGATGTAAGGTATTAACTTGATTTTCACTCATCAAGCCTTTGCCAACGCCTTGCTGGTTGGTTACCACGCAAATTCTTCCAAATCTGCGGGCGAATATGTTTAAACTTGGCAGTACGTCCGGAAGAAATTCAAAATCAGCAGTCTTAGTAACATATCCACCAAAAATCCTGCGGTTGATTACCCCATCACGGTCGAGGAACAAAGTCCATGAGTTATCTACCTGGTGAATAAAATCAACCATTCTTTGGAAAGATTGCACTCTCAATAATTTCGCATAAGATATGTCCTGTCAGGATGTGAGCTTCCTGAATACGGGCTGTATCAACTGAAGGAATTTTCAAACAAATATCGGCCAGTTCAGCCAGTTTTCCACCTGTTTGACCTGTAAAGGCCACCGTAATCATTCCAACCGACTTTGCCTGTTGGAAAGCTTTTATCACGTTTGCCGAATTACCGCTGGTGGTCAATCCAATTAAAACATCACCCTTACGACCTGCGGCTTTTACCATACGCGCAAAGATTTCATCATAAGCATAATCGTTGGCCACAGCAGTTACATATGAAGTGTTTACATGTAAGGCCTCGGCATAGAGCGGATCGCGGTCGTAGTAGAACCGTCCGGAAAGCTCGGCGGCTATGTGTTGTGCATCGGCGGCGCTGCCCCCGTTTCCACACAAAAGCACCTTCCCTTGCTTTTGAAAACATTCAATACAACTATCGGCAGCCTGTTGGATTTTTCCAAGCAAATCCGAATCCGTCAACATTTGCTGCTTAACGGCGATGGATTGACCAATGGATTTTTCAATAATCATGATATTCATTTTGAGGCAAAGATAGGATTGTCTTTTTAAATGAACGACAAAAAGAACCTTGGCTAAAAACTATAACTATTTTTAAAAAAAATAAACGGGCCTTTTGGAAATTAACGTTCCTCAACCTGATAAGATGCCTTAATCGAGTTGCATTTTTTTCTCCAAATTTTTATCGTAAATGTTCATAGCCTTCAAACTCATCCCCATGCTACTAAACCCACCATCGTGGAAAAGGTTCTGCATGGTCACTTTTTTTGTCAGATCGCTGAACATGGTGACACAATAATCGGCACATTCGTCTGCGTCTGCATTTCCAAGTGGAGACATGCGATCGGTAAAGTCCATAAGCGAACCCACCCCTTTTACCCCTGAACCGGCTGTTGTAAGGGTAGGTGACTGAGAAATGGTGTTGATCCTGATCTTACGCTCCCGGCCATAGATATATCCAAAACTGCGGGCAATGGACTCGAGCAAAGCTTTGGCATCGGCCATGTCGTTATAGCCATAAAGCGTACGTTGAGCAGCAATATAAGACAATGCCACCACCGAGCCCCATGAGTTGATTGCATCCAGTTTAAAGGCAACCTGAAGCATTTTATGAAAAGAAATAGAGCTGATATCCAACGTCTTGTTAAGGTAATTATAATCCAGGTCGTTATAAACACGCTTTTTACGAACATTTAATGACATGCCGATTGAATGGAGGATAAAATCCACCTTTCCACCCAATACAGCCATCGATTCGGTAAAAACACGCGTTAAATCATCCAGGTTGGTGGCATCTGCCGGAATAACCGTGGCATTACACTTTTCGGCCAATTCGTTGATCTCACCGAAACGCAATGCCGTAGGTGTATTACTTAATGTAAAAACAGCACCTTCTTCAAAGGCTCTTTCTGCTACTTTCCAGGCAATGGATTTTTCATCCAATGCACCAAAAATAATACCCCGTTTCCCTTTTAATAAGTTATAAGCCATGGTTTTTTTAGCTTTATTTAGACTGATTATGCGCGGCAAAGATAACAAGTTTTTTATAAAACGAATGTTCAGAAACTTGTTGCAATAATAAAAGAAAAGTGTATATCAGCTTTTTAGCAGTTCGCGTGCTGCCTGCATTGCCACCATCGTAACTTTTTCGTTGCTAAGCATTTTAGCTACTTCTTCTACCCTTTCATCAGGTGATAATTGCTTCATCCGGGTATAGGTTTGCCTGGCATCCGAGTCTTTAAAAACTTTATATTGATGCGCAGCAGTTGCGGCAATTTGAGGAAGATGGCTAATGGCAATTACCTGGTGAAACTGCCCCATTTGCTTCATAAGAATGCCCACCTTACCGGCAATATCGCCAGAAACGCCCGAATCGATCTCATCAAAAATAACGGTGGGCAACATCTGTTCTTTGGTAACCAACGATTTGATAATCAACATAAGTCGTGAAAGCTCTCCCCCACTGGCCATTTTTGAAATCTCTCCGGGGATCACCCCCAGGTTCGCACTAAACCAAAAAGTAACGAGGTCATTTCCTTTTGTACTAAACTCTGATTGTCGCTCCACTTTAATATGAAAAGCACCATCTTTTATTCCGACAAAAGGCAACATACTTTTTATTTTCTCCGAAAGTTTGATAGCCTGAGTTTCGCGTTCATCATGCAACTCGTTGGCTTTGGCTTTAACCGCCAGTTTTAGTAATGAGAGCTGTTTTTCAGCCTGAAGTATTTCATCATCGAGTTTTTCAATAATTAAAAGACGGGTTCCGATCTCTTGCCGCAATAGGAGCAACTGTCCAATATCCGAAACATGGTGTTTAAACATGAGCCGGCTGAGTTCATCCATTCGTTGAATCAGTAGTTGCAATTCACCCGGATCAAATTCTGTATCTGAAAGTTGTGACTGAATACCCGCAAGCAAGTCTTTCAATTCGATAACAATCGACTGAAATCTTTGTGAATAAGAGGATGCATCCGAAAGAAAAGACTGTATTTTATCGAAGGATTTCTCAATTTGAATCAAGTTTCCCAGGACAGGATCGTTACCTTCATCCATTAGCATAACCGCCTGACCGAGTGTATTTTTAATTTCTTCGGCATGATTTAAAAAACGAAGACGTTCTTCAATTTCCAGAAACTCCACTTCACTTAATTTAGCTTCTTCCAGTTCCTCAAATTGAAACCGGAGCAACGCTTCTTCTGTTTTTGAGCGCTCCGACTGGCGAACCAGCTGATTCAGCTTTTTGTTTACTTCCACAAACGACTGGTATTCGCGGGCATAAGCAGCCAGTAATTCGGGACGGTTAATAAAGCTGTCGAGCACTTCCATTTGAAATTCGGAGATTGCCAGTTGCAGGGTTTCGTGCTGAGAGTGAATATCCACCAGATAGGTGCTCAACTCTTTCATTGTTTGTAGGTTAACCGGAGAATCATTGATAAAAGCCCTGGATTTTCCTGTGGTTAATATTTCACGCCTCAAAATAGTTGTGGGTTCCTGTTCCAGATCGTTTTCAGTAAAGAAGTGATCCAGGTTCAGTTTGGAAGTATCAAAAATACCTTCTACCACACACTTTCTGGTGTCGTCATGCAAAACTTGTAAATCAGCCCTGTTTCCCAATATCAATCCCAAAGCACCCAACAGAATAGATTTTCCTGCACCCGTTTCTCCGGTAATCACGGTAAACCCATCCCGGAAGGAAATTTCCAACTGGTCGATCAACGCGTAATTTTGTATTAACAAAGACTTTAGCATAATCAGGTGCTTTTATTCCCCTGGCCACAAAGCTAGTAAAAACTGGAAAAAAATAGCTCCATTGGTGAACATATCAATTATGTTTGATCAAAGCCGCTATAATGATCTCTTTACATCTAGTGTAAAGTTTGACGATTTGCTCCAATTCTAATGTTCGAACAAAATTGGTTCTTAACCGCCGTAAATGAAGCAATAAATTTTTTTTAGTTTTCTGCTTTCTTGGCTAACAACTCTCTTCTATTCAAATACCATCCCAATATTATTATTCATCAGATCTTATGTAACCAATTCGTTTACGATTGCTTTGATCCAGTTGTTGTTGCCCAGACTTCTCTACCTGCTTTAAATATTCGAAAATAACAAGTATCTTTTCGTCATGCTCAATAAGTTTCCTTTTCACATTACCCATTTCACTCATTATGTCTTTTTGAAGCAATAACGCTTTCCTTAACATGGTAAATGTCCTCATAATGGCAATATTAATTTCTATTGCCTGCTTACTATTCAAAATGCTTGATAACATTGCTACACCGTTCTCGGTAAAAGCAAAAGGAACAGCACCACCAAAATGTCTTTTGGAAGGTATCACATTTTGTGATACCACACTATTTATTTCATCACCAGTAAGTTCATACAAAAAATCATCAGGAAATCGATCTCTATTTCTACGTACAGCTTGTTTAAGTGTCCTCGTTTCAATTCCATAAAATTCAGCAATATGAACATCCAGGATAACATTTTCTTCCCGGATGGCTATAATTCTACTTGCTATTGCAGCTTCCCGTGCAGTAACAGCCTTACTGGTATTTGACATAATTACTACTTAGTTAAAAATGCTAACTTAAGTTACGTGACCAAAGTTACATAATATTCTACTGAAATCCAGCACCTCTAATAACGATAAAATCCATAATTAATCTACCAGAAGCAAATAATCGCAAATGAGTAGATACTGTTAGGTACAACAATATTGTATTAACTTCCTCACCAAGGCTTACCCAGCACAAGCTCCTTAAAGGTATCTCCCCTGTGCTCAAAATTATGAAACTGATCGTAGCTGGCTGCAGCCGGGGAAAGCAGGCATATTTTTCCGGTTGGAGTATGACCACCCGCCAGTTCCACCGCATGAGCCAATGAATCGGCCCAATACAATTGGCCCTTAAAAGCAGGACTAAACAACGGCATCATCCGTTTGCCTGCTTCGCCTAAAAACACCACACAGCTGAGGTTCGATTTTTCCAGAAAGGATACCAGTTCTTGGTAATCAAGGCCCCGGTCGTATCCTCCAAGAATCAAACTACCCACCTGTTGCAATGCTTCAATGGCTGCCATGGCTGATGCCGGAATTGTACTGATGCTGTCATTGTAATAAGTTACCCCATTCTTTTCAGTCACATATTCCAATCGATGAGGCAATCCTCTGAAAGTAGATAACGACTGAATTATTTCGGGAATTTCAAGGCTGGCATTTTGTACAGCCATCAACGCTGCAATCATATTGAGTTTGTTATGCATCCCTTTCAGTTGAATTTCCGGGAAAACAAATTGCTTGCCGGTAATGGTAAATTTATTCTCAGATTCCAGTCTGCCGGTCGTGCTATCTGAATTTTGCGAAAAGCTCCATACCTGTCCCCTACCACCCTTCACCTGATCGGTCAGGCTTTCAGGTACAATTAAAACATCGGCTGTCGATTGAAAGGCATACAGGTTCATTTTTGCCTCCCGATACGATTCGAACGAATTGAAATAATCCAGATGTTCGGGGAAAATATTGAGAAGTACAGCTATATGTGGCGAATGTTTAACATTCTGCAACTGGTGTGCCGACAATTCAAAAATAATGGTGGTTTTATCTGAAATAGCCTCCAGTTTGTCGAAGGCAGGAATGCCAATATTGCCCAACAGCACAGCATCCATATCTCCGGCTTTGAGCAGATGAAATATTAATGAAGAAGTGGTACTTTTCCCTTTTGTTCCCGAAACGCCAATTAATTGTTGGTGATAGCGTTGAATAAACAAATTGGTTTGTGAAGTTAAAATACTCTGAGGGTGCAACAGATTAGCATCAATTTTTACTCCGGGCGACTTAAAAACAACCGCTTTCAAGCCCAAAACCTGTTGATAGTCAACACCTGCTGAGAATTTCAAATGAATATCAGCAGCAGTTTCCTCCAACTGGTTGACTGCCAAATTGACATCCGAAATCGTGATGAAAATCTCCGGAAAATATTTTCGTAAAAGTCGGTAAGTTGACTTTCCTTCCCTGCCAAATCCCAGGATGATGACCAGCTCATGGTCGGTGAACAAATCCTTAAGCAAGCTGATCATGTACGACTTTTTTTAATATGTTTAAAAATTCAAGCGGGACAGCGTGTTCATCCGAAAAGCCATCCAGCAACCGGTTAAATTGAAGAGGACTTTTCGCATTAAAAGAATAATCCTTTATTAACAAAGGAGAGATTATTCTTCCATGAAAAGCTTTATTGATGGCTGCATTCACTTCCTCGGGTGTGCCCACGCATTCAAAGGGCTTAACAGGTGATTTGCCTGTTAATTCATCCAGGTAAGTGGCCAGCAAGCGGTTTTCCATCACATTGGAACCAAAAATTGAGACCAGTTCCTTATCGGGGATAAAGGGAGCCAGGATAAGATAGGTAAACAAACATTTGGGACAAGCCCCACACCAACGATCTTCTTTGCTCCCCACATTACAGCTTCTGAAGCCATGGTGGTGCTCTGGAAAGGTAGAAAACACACGGGCAATCTGTAACTCATTCAGGGGCCGCAGAAAACTAAAATATCGAATTTCGGGATGAATATAGTTTCTGCAATATGCATCAAAATCCTGTTCAAATTCGAAAGATTTGGAATACTGGTGGTTGATGTTAGTTCCCGGCACGGTGCTTTCGTTGGCACTGCTTTCATTCGATAGTGCAATATTTCCAATACCACTCCCGGCAGCCAAAAATACAGAGGTAAAAGCCAGTAAAGCCGAAAATGGTGTATGCCCGTTAAGGAAACCCTTGCTGTTTAACTCAAGCATAAGTGGATCGAGTTTTCGATGAACTTCCAGGACACCATCCATTGGGAATCCAGCCTGCTGGATGGTTCTGCTGATGGCCGGAGTGCGGTTTACGGCCATTGGAAAAACCATCGCGTTGCCTGTTTTTAGTATCTCCAATGTTACAACGGAATCTTTCCCTCCGCCAATGGGCACCATCACTTTTCTCATGTCGGGTTGTGTCGCAAGCATGACCAATGGTCTACCATTGGCCTCAATTTCCATCAATTTTTCAGCATCAACCTCTATTCCATTCAGGTAAAGAAATTCGCCTAAACCATGGAAATATAATTTTTTCCACCAGATAACCTGATCATCATTTAACCTATGCGGACGGATCACAATTCGCGGAGAACAGGTTAACTTCCAATAACTGATCAGCTCTATCATTCCCAGGTGGAAAATTAAATTATCAAGTCCTTGTTTTCCGGGGATGTCCCAATGAAGAACTTTTTTTTTGGGAATGAACAAAACGGGCGAAAACCTATATTGACCGCTCAGGTCAAAATCGAAACTAATATGCAACCCTGAAGTATCTTCGTGATAGGAATATGCCTGGTAGGTGAAGACAGGATATTTCTTCCGTAGTTTTTCAAAATCCCGTTGACGGTTTTGGATATTCAAAGTCTTGGTATGTTTTTTGTAATGAAACAGCGTGTAAAAGTAATCGTTTTTCCATCAGGAACGTTTTCAAACTTGAAGTTGAATGAATCGAATTGAAAAATATGTACAGGTAAAAAGCAACGATCTGGCTCCCGCTCAGGGCAGATTGTTGTTATCTGAGCCTCTGATGGGCGACTACTATTTTGGAAGGGCAGTCATATTATTGGTTGAGCACAACAAAGAAGGTTCATTTGGTGTGATTATGAATAAACCCCTCCATCAACCATTCAACGAGATTGTACCTAACTTTCCTGATTTTGCCGGAAATCTTCATTTGGGCGGGCCTGTTGAAAGCAACTCATTGTTTTATGTTCATTCTTTTGGAGACCTGATCGAAGGATCTGTTTCGATTGGAGATGGTCTTTTTTGGGGAGGAGAACTGGATATGATCAAAGAACTTATCCTGTTTGGCAAACTAACTCCTGACAACATTTGTTTCTACGCCGGTTATTCAGGTTGGTCGCCTGCTCAGTTACAAGACGAACTCAAGCGAAATTCCTGGGTTGTAACGCAACTTCCCAAATCTCCTATTTTAAAGGCCGATGCCGGTTCCATGTGGCAGGAACTACTCACCTCCATGGGAGAAGAGTATCAATATTGGACAAAATTCCCAATTAATCCCGGTATGAACTAAAAAGGCGGCGTTTTCAGGCCGCCTCCTATTTTTATAGTAGGTTTGAAATAAAGGGATTACACACCTTCAACGATGGTCGTCCAATGATGAGTATCTTCTATTTCACCTTCCTGTATTGCCCTTAGCGTGATGTATAATTTTGTGGAATAAGGTCCTGCAATGGTACCATATTCGTAGTTTTTATTGTTTACCCTGTCGAAAATACGCTTGATTGGGCTGATGATAGCAGCAGTACCACACGCGCCTACCTCCTCAAAGGTTTCCAGTTCTTCAAAAGGAACCTTGCGCCGCTCGACTTTTAACCCGATATCATTGGCAATTGCCTCCAGGCTCATATTGGTAATCGAAGGCAAGATACTGTCTGATTGTGGAGTGATGTAGATGCCATCTCTGATGCCAAAAAAATTGGCAGGCCCGGCCTCATCGATATATTTCTTTTCGAGCGCATCCAGGAATAACACCGATGAAAAACCATCATGGTGTGCACGGTGGGCCGGACGCATTCCTGCCGCATAATTACCGCCCACTTTAATATTCCCTGTTCCTTTTGGAGCAGCGCGGTCGTAATCGCGAACAAGTTCAACCTCTACGGGGTTAAATCCTTCTTTAAAATAAGGACCTACCGGAGTTACAAACACCATGAACATATACTCCAACGATGGTTTTACCCCCACCTGAGGGCCACTGCCAATTAACAACGGACGTAAATAAAGCGATGCACCGGTACCATAAGGCGGTATATAATCCGCGTTTAGTTTAATCACCTTCGTGATGGCCTCATAAAACAAGGCATCCGGGACTTCGGCCATCATCACCCCATCGGCTGAACGGCGCATGCGTCTGGCATTTTCATTCCATCGAAATAACCGTACCTGACCATCTTTACCACGATAGGCCTTTAAGCCTTCAAAAGCTTCCTGACCATAATGCAGTGCAGTGGCTGCCATGTGCATGGGAACATATTCCGATGAGGAAATTTCCAACTCGCCCCACTTGCCATTTTTGAAGTAACATCTTACGTTATAGTCGGTTTTGTAATACCCAAACGGAAGATTACCCCAGTCTATATTATTTGTATTTTCCATGAATAAATAGTTAATAAATCAGGGTGCTAAGGTACTGAAAATATAGAAATGCGGTCGACACAATCGCTTACCCAGCTAATTTAGAAACAATTTAACCAATGGGTCACCACTATATGCATTTATGAGAAAAATAAAAGAAACCGCCATTTGTTATACCAATCACTTCAAATACATGTCAACCCTCAATTGTAAATATTTTGTCTCACCATCACTTTTGTTAACTTTACAGTCAATATAACAAATAGCCGTGCTTACTGGTTTCAAAGAAGTTACCTCATCTTTTTAAGAAGAAACTTTTAAAAATAAGGTATAGGGGATTTAATGAAAGGAGGATTGGCATTTAATTTCGCACAAGGAAGAAAAATTCCAGTTTAAAATACAACAGTTTTATAAACGGGGAAGGAGCAACAAAAGGACCACCACAACGACCAAAGCAGGTAACATATTCATCACCCTGACCTTTTTTATTTGCAAAATGGTGATAGACAATCCGATGAGCAATATACCACCCACGGCTGAAACATCGGTAATAATTTCAGTTGGGATAATATCGCCCAGCCACATGGATAACAAGGTAATCCCCCCCTGATAAATAAGTAAGGGTACAGCGGAGAAAACAACACCTACTCCCATAGCAGAAGCAAGTGCAATGGATGAAACTCCATCCATCAGCGACTTAATAAATAAAATCTTTGGCCCGCCGCCCAAGCCCTCAGTAACCGAGCCAATGACCGTAAGCGAGCCCATGCAATACAACAGAAAAGCAGTAAGCAGGCCTTCGGAAAAACGTTCATTTTTAAATCGGAACCGCTTTTTAAGCCATTGACTCCCACGTTCCATTCTTGCTTCAAGATTTAAGGCCTCACCCGTGAGTGAACCAATGATCAAAGAAAGAACAACATAAAAAACCTGTTGAGCCTCCAACGCAAGTGATATTCCAAGATACATGGTAAACAATCCGATGGCTTGAAAGAAAATAGTCATGTATTTTTCGGGAAGCCTACCACGAAAAAGTAAACCGATAACCCCTCCCGCCACTACTGCTGCTGTATTAACAAGTGTGCCAATCATACAACGATATTTATAAGGCACGAAGGTAGTTAAAAGTTCCATGTTGCCGGGGGAGTTGTTGTCGCGAATTGGCACAGTATAAATGAAGTTTGGCTCGTGCTGAAAATCGTGGCGCGACACCTTGCTAATTGTATCTTTGTCCCCAATTTGCTTTTCATCGGCTTGGCGATAAATTTCAACCTCATGCTTAAAAGGAAAATAAAAGAGTGGTTAAAGCGCTACTTTTGGGCTGATACCCTTAGTACGATTGTATCCATTTTTGTGGCGTGGGCCATCAAAGAAACCACCAACGACAGGGTGCTGTCGGCTTTCCTGGCCTCGGTCGCAGCTTCTGTCATTTTTTATGGAGTGATCATTCTGCGCGATGTTAAAAAAAGCATGCAAAGCCACCGGCTCAGGAATAAGAAATATCAGGCCCGATCGATCCTGATTGATTTCAGAAACCTCATGGTTGAATTTGGCCCTGCCGAAGTGTTGGATGTACTGGCGGTGCGCCCCTTCTTCATGTATTTAATTCCCACACTGATGACCAATTTCATCGTGGGCTCCTTTATTGGGAAAACCCTGGCCGACATCGTGTTTTTTGTACCTGCCATCCTGATGTATGAGGTCAGGAAGAAGCATTTGAGATAAGGGATTGACGCTGCAAGACACCCTGAATTCATAACCTGATAAGCAACTCCATCAATTCTTAAGCCCCAATGTAAAACCAACAAAACTATTTCCTAGGTTTACCCCATCAAACACCTTATGATCCATTTACAATGAGAAAAGAACTGATTTAGATAATTATAATCGGTTATAATTGGAGTACAAAGTGATCAGGAGAATAATTGAATACCGGAAGAATTTTAACAACAACGCCTATATTGTAGATATAGCGGTAATTGGCGGTAGGCAAATGATGTATGCAACGCAAAACAACACCCTTCAAAACTGAAGAAATATGGAAGATATGAGTGTTTTTACAGACAAAACTGTAAAACCGACTGATAAAGATCTAGTCGAAAAACTTGAATCTAAATACGAACTATGGAAACAGATTCATGACATGATTTTGAGTAAATATCCCAACGGATTGGCTGAATGGAATTATCCAGGTAAAAAATATGGTTGGAGTTTCCGGATTAAGGATAAAAAACGAGCGATTATCTATCTACTACCAAGATACCAATATTTTAAAGTAGCCTTTGTTTTTGGAGATAAAGCGGTTAATGAGATACTGGAAAGCAAGATTTCAAATGACATAAAAACAGCAATTGGTCAAGCAACAAAGTATGCAGAAGGTCGTGGGATAAGAATTGATGTGATTGATGATTCAATTATAGTCGACATCGAGCAATTAATTGACATTAAACTAAAATATTAGACCAAAAGCAGAACCTTCAATGGAGGCGATATTGATTTCCTATTGCCGATTTTATTGTTTAGCTTGTCCAAAATATACAATAGGAAAAACGTGAAACCGAAAAAAAAAAGTCGGACAGCAAAGCCAGAATATTTTATAAGCACCTGTGTAAATGGAAATGAAAGCCATTAGTTTGAGTGGCGATAATGTGTGAATGATGTAAACTTTCACAAAATTTGTGTAACACTTATTTCTTTAAAGGTCATCAACTTTGTCCTTTCAATGTTCACATCATTTAAAATAAATTATCATGGCAGAAATTAAGATTGAACAGAAAAAACAAATTTGGCCGTGGCTATTGGTAGGCCTTGTTATAGCTGCATTGCTTGTATATTTGCTGGTTTTTCGTGATAGCGACAAAATTACAGAGGCAGTATCCGAAGCAGATGACATTACCAATACGAACGAAACTGACCTCTTAGGGGTAAATGAAAATAACTTAACTGTTGCTGCTTATGTAAATTTTGTAGATCAGAATAAGGAAAAGATGAGTCTGGATCATGAATATACAAATGAGGCACTATTAAAACTTATAGAGGCTACAAATGCTATGGCCAATGAGGTAGGATATGAAGTTCGTGCAGATTTAGATAAGGCAAAGGAATATGCAAAAATGATTACAAAAGATCCTTTTGAAACAACACATGCGGACAACATTAGAAAGGCGGATGATATTATAACCAATGTATTGCAAAACATCCAAAAGGCTAAATATCCAGGATTGGCTGCTGATATTGAAGCATTAAGAAGTGCATCTGAATTAATAAAACCGGGAGTACTTACACTTGATCAAAAAGATACAGTTAAGAATTACTTTTCAAAAGCTTCTGACCTTCTTCAAAAAATGAATTAATAATTATTAAAACTAAAAAAATGACAGATACTAATAAGAATCTTTTTAATCTGGATGAATTATCCGATTATAAAGTGGCCGAAGATTATAGCGATGTAAGGGGCTGGAATGTAAAAGATGCAAATAACCGCACCATTGGGAAAGTGGATCATTTGCTGGTAAATAAAACTGCCGAACGCGTGGTTTACCTTGATGTTGAAGTGGATACAACCTTGATTGAGGAAGGGTATAATACGTATCAAGATCGGGTAAGTGACGGTGTTCATGAGTTTTTAAACAAAGAAGGGGAAAATCACCTGATTATTCCTATCGGAATGGCAGTCATTGATGAGGAGAATAAATTGGTGAATACAAATCAAATAGATAGCTCAACTTTTGCGAAAACCAAACGGTTCAAAAAAGGATATGTTATTGATTTTGGGTACGAATTAGATTTAGTCCGTCATTACAGGGGAGATAACACCATTCACAGTTCGAATGCTGCTGACGGATTTTATGACCGCGAAGAGTTCAACAATAAATTTTATAAAAGAAATTTGAAATAAAAAAACATGGAATTACTAACAAAAGAATTGATTCAGGAGCTCCTGTCGGCAGATCAGTCGCCCTGTCTTTCACTCTATTTGCCTACGCATCAAAAACATCCTGAAAATCTTCAGGACATCATCCTTTTTAAAAATCTTGTCCAACAATTGGAAGAATCACTGATGCAAAAATATTCAGCCGGTGAAGTACAAAAACATCTTGCGCCTGTACAGGCACTCGTTGATAACGATCATATTTGGAATCACACGTTGGACGGACTTGCCATTTTTAGTGCAAAAGGAATGATAAAAGTTGTAGTATTGCATAAATCGGTTGAGTCACTGGCAATGGTGGCCGACAGTTTCCATACCAAACCACTCCGTCAATATTTACAATCGGTTGACCATTTCCATTTATTGGGTTTAACCCTTCGCGATATTCGGCTTTTTGAAGGAAACCGTCACTCACTTACTGAAATTGAGCTTACTGCTGATACTCCAAAAACCATAACTGAAGCGCTTGGTGAAGAATTAACCGAGAAACATTCGACTATCACATCTCATGGCGGTATAGGGGGAGAAAGTACAAGTATGCATCATGGCCATGGAGGTAAAAAGGATGAAACTGAGAAAGATGCTGAAAGATTTTTCCGTATTGTTGCGAATACAATTGATGAACACTTTTCGAAGCCTACAGGCTGGCCTTTGATTCTTGCTGCATTGCCCGAACACCACAACCTTTTTCAAAAGGTAAGTAAAAATCCTCTTCTGCTCCCTGAGGGTATTGCAATAAATCCTTCATCAGTTTCTGCGGATAAGCTGGCAAAAATGGCCTGGGAAATAATGGAACCAGAATATAACCTGAAACTCGACAGCCTGGTTGAACGGTTTGAGCAGGCAAGGGCCAATGGCAAAGGCAGCGATGATTACAAGGAAGTTGCTGTGGCTGCAGTTGAGGGTCGGGTTGACACACTTCTTGTTGAAGCCGACCGGATCATCCCTGTCAGGATTACAAATCTTGTGACGGGTAATACACAGAAAAAAGATTTGATCAATCCGAAAGTAGATGACCTGCTCGACGATATGGGAGAATTGGTAATAAAGATGGGTGGACAGCTGATGGTTCTTCCAACCGGTAAAATGCCTTCTGAAACAGGGCTGGCGGCAATATTTCGTTATTAATTGAATGGATAAAAATGCAAATACATTTTAATACAGATAAAAATCTAACAGGAAGCGAAGAACTTATTGCTTCGGCAACTTCTTTAATATCGGAAGAACTAAACAGGTTCAATCAACAGATAACAAGGGTGGAAGTTCATCTCTCGGATGAGGATGGCAATAAAAATGGGGTTAACGATAAGCGATGTATCCTGGAAGCCCGACTTGCAGGTATGAAACCAATCGCAGTTACCAACCACGCAAACACCCATGAACAGGCTATTGATGGCACCATATACAAATTGAAAATTTCTTTGGAAAAAATAACCGGACGTTTAAAAGATTATTAAAATGGAAAAAATAAATACAGGTTCCACCAGAACAGAATACATTGAAGTAGAACCCAATGTTCGCCTTCATATTACAGATGCAGGTGAAGGCAGGCCAATTGTATTGATACACGGATGGCCTTTAAGCGACGAAATGTATGAATACCAATACAACGCTTTGATGAAAAATAATTTCAGAGCAATAGGTATTACCTTACGGGGTTTCGGCAAATCAGATAAGCCTTACGGAGAATATGATTATGATATTCACGCCTTGGATATTAAAAACGTTTTAAGCAAACTGGATGTAAATGATGCTGTTATAGTTGGCTTTTCAATGGGTGGTTCTATTGCAATTCGTTATGTTTCAAAGTATAAAGGAGATCATGTTTCTAAACTGGTATTGTGCGGAGCAGCAGCACCAATATGGACACAACGCAACGATTTCAAATACAACCTCCCCAAAAGTGCAGTTGATGAGTTAATTGAATTGAATTATAAAGACAGACCTCAGTTACTATCCAATTTTGGAAAGATTTTCTCAGCAACCGAAACCTCATTAAATAAAGGAATACGTAACTGGTTAAATGGAATTAATCTCAGTGCATCTTCTTATGCCACAGCACAATGCTTAATTGCTTTGCGTGATACAGACCTGAGACCTGATTTGGCTAAAATAGCAATTCCTACCCTGATCATACATGGGAAAAAAGATAAAATATGTTCCTTTGATTTAGCTGAACAAATGAAAGCCGGTATCAAAAACTCACATATTGTCGCTTTTGAAAATAGTGGTCATAGCATGTTTCTGGAAGAAACCCTAAAGTTTAATACAGAATTGATTGAATTTTCAAAAAAGTGATTTGAATAGCCAGAAACTATTGATTCCGGCTATGTTGTTTTATAAAGAAACCTGACAAAGAAAGTTGTTGGCTAAATAACACAAGACCTGCCTTAGAAATAATTGCTACTTTAAAAGGGTATTTCTTTTATTGAAAAGTTTGTCCGCATTGAATCGACTGATGTGTGAATGTTGTAACTTATTTGTTAAATTGTGTAATACTATTCGGTGCAAATAGAATCACCTTTGTATCGCAAAATATACATACAACTGCCCCGCCAGACGCGGGAAACAAATAATTAAAAAATAATGACTATAGCAAAAAAATTAAATACCGCATTAACATTATTTGTTGCGGTGTTTTTATTGACACTTGGAAGCGGGTGCAAAAAGGATGAAGTACCTGCAAGAGAGATGAGTTATGTACTAAAAGTACAAGATGTACTGGGCGTGACAGGAACTGCAACTTTTATTGAAACCGACAATTCAGTCACCATCGATTTGGCTTTAAACGGTATACCATCGGGTATTCATCCTGCCGAATTATGTATGAATACTGTTGCTGAAGGTGGCGCAGTGGTGGTTAACCTGAATACTGTTAATGAAACCGGAAAAAGTTCTACCCTGGTCACTTCGATGTCCTATGATCAACTGATTGCTTACGATGGCTTTATTAAAGTGATGCTAAGCTCCGCCGAACCTCTGGTAATTCTTGCACAAGGCGATATTGGCGGTAATGTTATTACAGAAACCAATATTACTTATTCTCTGGACACAATTCAGCCATTCGGAGTTTCCGGAACAGCACTGTTTGAAAAAAGGGAAAACGGAAATACACTTGTTACCATCAGCCTTGAAGGGACGATTGCCGGAGAAGTATATCCTGCAACCATTAACCTGAGTTCCATATCAACCATTGGTGGCGGGCCGATAACAAGAACATTGAATGGTGTAAACGGTACCACTGGTAAAAGTTATACCTCCATACGAGAACTGGATAGCGAACTGAATATTACCTACGACAACTGGCTGGTTTACAATGGATATATAAACATTTATCAAACAGCTGCAGTATTTGACAATATCATATGCCACGGAGATATAGGTTCGAATGTGAATTAAGATTTTTCGAAATAACATCTTAACCGTTGGCACGCCCCGATGACTTTCAGGGGCAACCGATCATTAAAAATCGAATGGAAAAAGTATCTAATTAGTATAGCAGCGCTGAACAAAATGGCGCTGCTTTTATTATTAAACACCATGAGAAATTCGACTGTTACAGATTGTAAAACCAATTAATTTAATTCCTGAATTTACCCCTTCAAACACCTGTTGATCAAATTGCAATGAAAATACATGATAGAAATATTTACAAAATCCTGATAAAAGCACTTAAAGAATGGGTGGCAAAAGACCCGTTTCGCGAAAGTGCAATAATTGCCTATTACGCAATTTTTTCGTTGCCCGGGTTGCTGGTGGTTATTATAACATCTGCCGGGTATTTTTTTGGAAACGATGCTGTAAATAATCACATAACAGCTCAGTTCTCCTCTACAATGGGCGTTGATACCGCAGAGCAAATTCAGAATATTATTTTACAGGCCAGCGAAGCAAAAAACTCCGTTTTGGCAACAATTATCGGAATTATTATCATGATTGTGGGTGCTACAACCGTTTTTGCACAGTTTCAAAAATCATTAAATACCATTTGGGAAGTTAAGATTGATGAATCGAAATATGGCATCTGGAGTTTTGTCAAAATTCGACTGTTCTCATTCGGGTTAATCGTTACAATCGCTTTTTTACTTATTGTTTCACTTGTTACTTCGGCTTTGCTTTCGGCTTTTGGCAACTGGCTATCGGGGCATTTCTCCGAAACATTTTTTGTTGCGCTCCAGATAGTTAATATCGTTTTATCCTTTATAATTATTACAGTTTTGTTTGCATTGATGTTCAAATTTTTACCAGATGCAAAAATAAAATGGAATCATGTTTGGATTGGTTCTATTGTTACTGCATTTCTGTTTAATATAGGAAAATTTGGTTTGGGATTGTATTTTGGAACGTTAAACCCCGGCGATGGATATGGTGCTGCAGGTTCGATTATTTTAATCATGCTTTGGGTTTCATATTCTTCAATGATTGTTTTCTTCGGTGCCGAATTTACCCGTGCCTATGCCGATTTTATTTCGGGCAAAGTAGTTCCGACAGAAATCGCAAAATCAGATATTCATTCTAATTCAATGTAGTTGTACTCTTTTCAAAAGACCAATCCTTTATGTTTTCGTTCGAAAAATGGCAACTTCTTTTTCTGCTAATGCCGTAATAGTGATCACTAACTTTTTAAAAATTGCAGACCGTAAAAGTGGGAATGATGTAACATATTCTAAAAATCATATAAGGTTCCCTTACTAAAACTCATTACTTTTGGTTAAGAGATTAATCTATAAACATGGTAAAATGAATGTATCGTTTCAAAAGCTGTTTTACGCCATAGCTACCGCATTTTTGCTGTTTGCAATACTGGTTTTTGCGAAAGCGATTCTCATTCCTTTAAGTCTTGCTTTGATTATTTCATTCATACTGCTTCCGTTGGCAAAAAAGTTTGAGAAATGGAAAATTGGAAAAACAGTTGCAGCTTTTCTCTCCATTTTCACTATGATTTTATTAATTGGCGGTGTCACTTACTTTTTTTCAACTCAAATTATTAATGTAGCACAAGAATTCACAAATTTTCAAGATAAAATTATTCGTGCTTTTGCCGATGTAACACTATTTATCAATAATCATGTGAGTTTTGTGGAAAATCTGGGAAAGGATGAACTTTTTAACCGGATGAAAGAATGGATAACTGATTCAACAGGTTTTTTGGTAAGTAAAACAGTTAGCAATTCAGCAACTTTTATGGCCGGACTGCTGGCAACCATTGTTTTTACTTTTCTATTCCTCTTATACAGAGTTGGATTAACAAATGCATTTCTGGCTTTTTCGGCCAAGGATAATCGTGAAAGGGTATTAAAAATGTTCAAATCGGTACAGCAGGTTGGACAAAAATACCTGTTCGGTATGGTAATTCTTACAATTATTATAGGATTAGCCAACAGCATTGGGTTGTTGATTATCGGCATCGATAATCCTTTCCTTTTCGGATTTTTAGGTGCTGCACTAGCCATCATACCATACATTGGAACTACAATGGGAGCTGTCATTCCTGTAATTTATGCTTTTGTTTCTTACGATTCAATTTGGCCAGCCGTTGCAGTTGCCGTTTTATTTTGGGCTGTTCAATTGGTTTCCGATAATTTTCTCACTCCACGAATTGTGGGAGGCAGTTTAAAAATTAATGCTTTAACAGCCATACTTAGTTTGTTTGTTGGCGCTGCAGTGTGGGGACTGGCCGGAATGATTTTGTTTTTGCCTTTTGCTGCCATGTTAAAAGTGGTTTGCGAAGAGTTTGAAGAACTCAGACCAATTGCACTAATCATTGGCGAGAAAAATAAAAAAAAGGCCGACGGCAGCGAACTATTTTTGGTTAATTGGTGGAGGAAAATTAAAAACAAGTTTTCGGGATAATCTCACCATTTAGCGTATCTGTGTTTACAATGGCATAACCAAAGTTTTAATCCACATGTCCACGGTATAGCCCATTAAAAAACGCTCTGGCATTGATTCACAGACTTCGGTTTTTATACCCCGTACCTGACGTGCATTGTGCGATTGTACACGGAAAATAACAATTTATCAAAATCGGCAATGAATCAATAAATTCAGACTTCCAATACTACCGCAAATTAAAGCGCGACTGTTTTGTAAACCAGCATTAAATTTGTGAGGGGAAAGCAAGTTTCAGTTTGGTTTAAAAAGACACACAATTTTTTCACTACCTGATTGGCCCTAGGGGTAGAAAGCGAATGTAACTTGATGGTAAGTGTGCGGTTTTTATAATCGGGTATCATATCTGCATCGCTGGTAAATATCTCTTTTAGAATAACCCATCCCTCTTTTTGAGCGTTTTTATAAAACCCGGGCATTGTATTGTACAATGCTGATTCTGCCCTGTAAACAAGCATAATGATGACATTCATTAGCTTTTTGCTTTCTTTCAGGAGCTTATTGTAACGTTGTTCGCCATGAATTACGGCAATACTGATACGTGGGTTGATTTTTTCTTTTTGCCAGAAAGGTCTCAATTTGCTGGTTATATTCATTTATTTTTTCAATCAGTTCTGCGCTTTTTAAGATGACCTGCTCAAGGACGTTGCTGCCGATCGTAGTCTTTCCTTCCAACTGTTGAAAAATCCGGGCTTCAAGCCTGGCTTTCCCTATTTGGGTAGCGACAAACTTGGATGTGTTGTCGGTACCGATGTCTGGTGTCCGTTTTCGGAAAGCCTGCGGATTTCCCTGAACCAGTGCCCGTTCAGTTGGGTTCCCATTTCGCAAAGTTGCATCGTTACATTGGTGTTATAAATCTGTGTCCCAGTATTATAAAACAATGAACAATTAAAAAAAACATCTCCGGCATTTCCCCTGCCCACGAGCGGAAAAGCTGTGTGTGCAGTTCATCTGACTTTGACTGGTCGGTTATTTGCTTTATTTTGGCCCTATAATACCCAACTTCGGGTATGCGATCCAAGCCCAGCAGTTTGCCCAGTTCCCCCGGCGGGTGCTTTTTTAATTGTTCAGGGTTTTTTATCCGGCAAAGTGCCATGAAACACAAGATAAGTATAACATGGTGCAAACCATAAAACCCCGGGGGCAACGGGTTGAATACTTTGAAGAACCGCTCTAACCCTTGTGATACTAATGCCGGCAGGGAAAACAGTACCCCCGCATTTAATACGCTTTCCTGATGTTCGAATAAACTCGGGGCATATTCTTGTTTTCCTGTTACAGCTAATGCACGCTCCTCTTCGCGTGTGGCTGCAATGCCTATGCCTTCTGCTGCCCGGGCATCTTCAATGCTCCGCTGGCTGCGGGTTTTGCCTGCATTTATTTCAGCATTGGATTTTTTTTAAACGCCCAAGATTGATCGCATACCGGATGCTGCCTTCTGATATCCTTTCCTCCTTGGCGATGGAATAGGAACTTTGCCCTTGATCAAGCTTCACCTGTATGCGATCCAATACAGTGGGCAATAATTTATGGCTGCGGCCATGACGTGACTCCTCCTTAAAAAAAGCCACATCCCCTTCTTCCAAAAGTTTTTTCT
>PCUL01000082.1 GCA_002771745.1 Bacteroidetes bacterium CG18_big_fil_WC_8_21_14_2_50_41_14 | reverse complement strand
CCGTAAGTGTTAGGAAATAAACTGATTCCTGGTCATTTATTTTATATCTGTCGCCTGACATAGTGTGACAATTATCGTTTTTTATTTGGTATCAGACAATTTTGTTATGAGGTTTATTTTCTTGCATCCCAGCCTGCCGCAGGCAGGCTCGTTACCGCTACGCTCAAACGAGGACGAATGCGTGGGTAGATACAATCTACGCTTAGGGCTTCGGGGCTTGTTTTCTTGCATCCCTGCCTGCCGCAGGCAGGCTCGTTACCGCTACGCTCAAACGAGGACGAGTGGAGGGGTTTTATCCAACGCGTACCTCTAAAACAATCCTTCTCCATCCTCTCAATCACCAATAGCCTTTCCGTCTGTAACTATCAAGCTCAGGACGCAACAATAATTTTTAACCCACCTCCTCCATATTTTAATAAATTTGTCAACGAATATCCATCATCAAACAACCATTCAAATGACACGAAAAATCAGCTCCCTCCTACTGCTTGCCATTTTCCTGTTTTTCTCCGGCATCAGCATTCATGCCCAAATCACCTCGCACCAGGTAGATTCTCTGGTTGAAGTAGCCATGTCAAAATTCAATGTGGCCGGGGCTTCGGTGGCCATTGTGAAAGATGGAAAAGTGGTTCATAGCCAGGGTTACGGGGTAAAATCCATGGTCACCGGCGAAAAAGTGGATAATCAAACCCAATTTGCCATTGCTTCCAACAGCAAAGCGTTTACCACGGCTGCACTGGCGATGCTGGTTGAAGAAGGTAAACTCCATTGGACCGATAAGGTGGCAGACCATCTGCCCGAATTCAAAATGTACAACGACTACGTCACCCAAAATTTCATCATCCTGGATTTACTCACCCACCGCAGCGGACTGGGACTGGGTGCCGGCGATTTGATGATATTCCCTGATGGCTCTGATTTTACCATCCACGATATCATGACCTGCTTTCAGTATTTTGAGCCACAGTCTGCCTTTAGGACCAAATTCGACTACGACAACCTGTTGTATCTGGTAGCCGGCGAAATTATAGCGCGTACCAGCGGCATGTCGTGGGAAGAATTTATCAAAACCCGCATCATGAATCCGTTGGGAATGACCCATTCATCACCTTCGGTGGCTTATATGCATGACAAAAGCAACCTGGCTTCACCGCACAACACGGTGGATGGAAAGCTGACAGCCCTGCCCACTTACCAGGACATGGTTAATGGGGCGGCGGGTGGTATTTATTCAAGTGCTGATGATTTAAGCAAATGGATGTTGGTGCAGCTCAACCATGGTAAATACGGAGACAGTGTTGATAAACAACTGTTTACTGAGGTCGGTCAGAACGAAATGTGGAAAATTCAAACTTCTTTGGATGTGAGTAAAAATCCAAGGTACAACTCACATTTCTCAGGTTACGGACTTGGCTGGGGATTGCGCGATGTGCAAGGCAAGCTGTTGGCTTCGCATACCGGCGGTTTGCCCGGAATGTTGTCCATCACCATGCTG
>PCUL01000137.1 GCA_002771745.1 Bacteroidetes bacterium CG18_big_fil_WC_8_21_14_2_50_41_14 | reverse complement strand
AATAATGAATCACAGGGTCTTCAACACCTGTGCCGGGTTTGGTGGTCCAGTCGCAGACAAACTCGCCCTTGTAGGTTTTACCAACCAATGCTTTAAGCGAATGTTGCTTTAAATCGGCTTTCAAGGCTTTGGCCGCGTTGATGATAGCCAATCCCACCAAAGCCGTTGCACGTGAGCTGGTGGTCATACCGGTTTTGAGCTGGGCTTGCGTATCCACAACCACTTCAATGATGTCAGGGTCAACCCCGGTTTCTTCGCATAAAGTTTGCAGGGCCATGTTATGAACGCCTTGTCCCATTTCGGTCCAGCCATGTTGAAGGCGGATTTTGTTTTCCGAAACAATCTCAATGCTCACCTGCGATTCATCTTTCATGCCGTTTCCCACACCGGAATTTTTAATGGCACAGGCCAATCCTGCAAAAGCAGCTTTTTGATAATCCGTTTTTAATGCTTCGAGACATGCACGAATGCCCACACCCGTTACCTTTTGACCAGTAGAGGTCCGAAGTCCATCCACAAGCGCATTGTCGTACCGAAATTGCCAACGGTCGAAACCGCTTTGTTTGCAAAGATCATCGATGCAGCTTTCGAGTGCAAAAGCCACCTGGTTGGCCCCAAAACCGCGCATGGCTCCACAGGGAATGTTGTTGGTATATACCGTTTTAGCTTCAATATCTACCTCCGGGATAAAATAGCCGCCCGAAGCATGACCGGCCACGCGTTCCATCACTTTCATCCCTACCGAAGCATAGGCTCCGGTATCGCCAACGGCTTTTAATTTAAGGGCAGTAAGTTTTCCTTGTTTATCGCAACCCAATTCCATGTCCATGAAAACAGGATGCCGTTTGGGATGCATTCGGATGGATTCTTCGCGCCGAAGGGTGATTTTCACCGGTCTGTTCATCAAAAAAGCGAACAAGGCAGTATGACCCTGAATGGTCATGTCTTCTTTGCCGCCAAAACCTCCGCCGTTGGGCACGAGGATCACCCTTACTTTTTCTTCCGGCAGGTCCAGGATCATGGCCACCTGGCGGCGGTCCTCATACACGCCCTGGCTCTGGCTGAAAAGCTCCACTCCACCCTTCCCATCCGGTTGGGCGATGGCGGCTTCTTTTTCCATAAAACCATGTTCAACGCGTTGCGTTTCATAGTGGCCTTTGGACCGAAATGCCGACTTCGACATGGCTGTTTCGGCATCTCCAATGGTGAATTGTGTGGTATCGAAGTGGTTGGGCCTTTCAGGATGAACGCGCTCACCATTGATGGCTTTCATTACATCGGTTACGGGTACCAGCACCTCATATTCTACCTTTATTTTGGCCACTGCCTCGCGGGCAACCTGGTCGCTGTCGGCTACTACACCAGCCAACACATCGCCAATGTAATGGTTGGTTTGGCCTTCA
>PCUL01000121.1:1587-1816 GCA_002771745.1 Bacteroidetes bacterium CG18_big_fil_WC_8_21_14_2_50_41_14 | reverse complement strand
AATAATATAAACTCCTCCACCATGCCCTTGGAATATAATGCCCAAACCACCCGTCTGGTGCAGGTGTTAGAAGTACCAGTTGTTGTTGCCAAGGATCCCATACATGCAGATAGCGTACAAACATCAAGGATGGAATCATCAGGAAATTACAAGTTAAAGGCAACCATGAATCATGATTCTGCATCAGTTGTATTGGAATACAAATTGGAAACCGAAATGCCGGCCACAA
>PCUL01000121.1:0-1511 GCA_002771745.1 Bacteroidetes bacterium CG18_big_fil_WC_8_21_14_2_50_41_14 | reverse complement strand
CCATAATTGGATGCCTGGCATCTATATCGCCAGCCTATCTGTGAATGGTAAGATAGTTGAAAGTAATAAATTTACAGTACTTAAGTAACCAGGTTTAGGCTAATGATCCGTCCTAATACCTATTGGGACGGATCATTATTTCTAACATAATTTTTAGTATATGAAAAAACTTATTTTAGTCATTCCCCTTATCCTACTCATATACACATCCTCAGCCCAGCGTTGGATCACAACTTTTGGTACTAACTACCATTATGATGCGGTTCATGATTTTTTAGAGGATTACGACAAAGGTTATTATCTTGTGGGTTATGATGTGGTTAACAACAGTAACGGAAAAGGATGGAATATAAAAACCGATATTAATGGGAGTTTACTCTACGACAAGAAACTGATTAACCCACAAATTTCAGTTGGAAACGCTGTTTGCCAGGACAGCCTCGGCAACAAATACGTTACAGGGGTTGATTTTACTAATGACAGCAATACGCCCTTTCTAATTAAATTGAATGCCTGTGGTGAGAAAGAGTGGTGTACCTTATACAAAGATTGGGATTATATACTTGGTTATTCCACTGATGTCCTACTCGCTCATGACGGGAACATTTTAGTACTCACCCGTTTCGAGGACGTGAATCATTTACAAATTGATCAGATATTTTTGTTGTGTTACAGTCCGGATGGAGAGTTCCTGTGGGCGAAACCCTATGCCTCTAAAACCAATCATCCACTAATTGCCTTAGCGAATGGGGATAAACTTTATCGATTTGGGGATGATTATATCATAAGCGGATATTGTTATTATCCTTATCCTGATAATCCGAACCATGTGTGGCTGCGTCCATTATTTATCGGTATCGACAGCCTGTTCAACGAAAAATGGATACTGCCTTTTGGGGTAGCGGATAGTGTGGTGGGTAAAGCTTATTCGGCCATCCCGCTCAACGATTCGGTGATTATGGGTGTAGGCTATAATGTTGTCGAACAAAGTGGATATTACGGGCGTGCTTCAACCATGATGTTTTTTAACCATAATGGCGAAGAATTGGGCTTTACTGAAATCCAACGCGATTCAATCATACCCGGCACAAAGGGTAATACAATAATTGAAATAGAAACTATAAACGACTCCTTGTTTATTGCCACCGCTGTTTTTGGCCCTTCAACTGTTTTTAATCCTTTCGGAGAAATGGTAATTAATACGAGCGGGAAAGTATATAATGCAGTTTCACGGCCAAATACAATTGGAGTACTTTCTCTACTAAGAAAAACCTTTGACAACAAGTATGTAATTGCTTGTGGTATCAATGAACCCGATATGGACCACACAGATATCTACCTCTATAAAATCAATGCCAACTTAGAGCAGGACACACTTTATACACAGAATTTTGTGTATGACAGCCTGTGCCCTGATCCCATCGTATCGGGTGATATTGATATGACAAACTGCTCGGTGGTGCAGGTTAGTATTGACGAAGCGCCCACGCCGGAAGAATATTACAAAAGCC
>PCUL01000118.1 GCA_002771745.1 Bacteroidetes bacterium CG18_big_fil_WC_8_21_14_2_50_41_14 | reverse complement strand
GCCTGATTTTTGGCCGAATTAGCGTCATATCCCACATATTCTTGAATTTTTTGGTAAGTTATTCCACGCAAAGACCGCCAAGCAGGGACACGCGAAGACCGCAAAGTAAATTTAACCTGTTTCAACTAACTCTTTGCGTGATTTTTCTTTGCTCACTTTGCGTGAAACTTTTCCTGCTTGTCCGGGTTAGATAAATCAATTTCAGAGTCTGCCATAACATGAGGCTATGTCGATACCGGGGATATAATTCATTCCATAACTGTCCGGCTAAAGTTTTGAATGATACCGAAATAAAATCGACCGCCATTTAGTTTTTGAAAATACCGAATAAAACAAACCCTTATTTTTATCGTTTAATAAAAACAATCCGTTCAGAAGTAAAATGTCGAAATTTAAAATAGAGATTCAGATTACAGTGGTGGCTTTCATTATCGGGGCTGCTGTTGTAACCTCCGGATATTTTGCTTATAAAAGCCTCTCGAAAATTGTCTGGTCCATCTACCAGGAGAGGCTGCCCGACAATAGACTCTTCCTGATAAAAGATATCAATGCCGACCTTACTGCCCTTGAAAACAACGTACGGTTATACATCTTAACCAATAGCAAAAAAGATCTCAAACATTACGGCACATTACAAAAACAAATCAGTATCAAAATACAAAGCCTGGGAGAAATTAGCGGGAAGAACAGTGGTGATGAGTCCCTCACCGATTCCATCCGGAATTTGTCAATTGAAAAACTGGAGTTGTGGCGGGGCGTTTTGAGCCTTCACCAATTGGCGAAAGAAGATCAACCGGCATTTTCGGAAATCTATTCGAAACTTGATGAGCAAAAAATGGACACCATCACGGTTGAAACTGAAAAAAAGGGAATCCTGCGGAAAATATTCGGAGGGGAAAAAGTAACGGTAGATACCACGTTTGTAGAACGGTCAATTGAAAGAGATTCGCTGAAACAGGACATTCAAAAGTTAGAAACAAAAATTGCCGAAAAAGGCCGAAAGATTAATGTACTCGAATCACGGTTAATTGAAAAAAACATGGTCATTGGCGAAAAAATAAATGCACTTATTGCCGAAGCTGAGAAAAGGGAATCGGACAACCTGATGGAAAGAACCAACGAGGCCGATCGGCTTGCAGCACTCACCTACAAACGGCTTGCGGCATTTACCGTTACCTCGGTTATTCTATTATTCGTTGCCCTTTTTGTATTGTTTAATTTTCTAAAAAAATCGAGGATCTACGAACGTGTGTTGAAAGATGCGAAACAGGAAGCCGAAAAACTCGCCCGGGCAAAAGAACAATTTGCAGCCAATGTAAGCCACGAACTGCGAACCCCGGTAAATGCCATTTACGGATTAACCGGACAGGTGTTGCAAAAAACACT
>PCUL01000254.1 GCA_002771745.1 Bacteroidetes bacterium CG18_big_fil_WC_8_21_14_2_50_41_14 | reverse complement strand
GGATTTTCCAGTTGGCGGTGAACCCGGTGGCCGATACCTCCCGGGAATCCGGCAGGAAATTTCCATCGAAACTGGGAGAGGGCCAGTTGGATGTCAGGTTGACTTCTGTGGTGTTCCCGAGCGGAACAAAGGACATCGATTGGCTCCCCTGCAAGTTAAGAGCGAAGTCAAAGTCGATTTTATTTTGCAGGTTGTCGCTCAGGTCGGGAAGGTCGATGGTTACTCCCGAGTAAATCAGGTCGGATAGGGTGGACCCTGGTTTTACCTTGAGTTTTTCATCGTTCCAGTTCAAAACGATTTCATCCTTAATGCCACGAAGGTCAGTGATGCCAAGGGTAAGGAACGCCTGGTCGTATCTGATTTCATTCAGTCCGTTCCGGTCGATGGATTTGTTAAGATCGAACTTTCCGGTAAACGAACACTTTGATTTATACACCACCACTTCATAGATCCCTCTTCTTAGTTTTTCCGGTTGAATCGTGCCATCAATTTTTAATTCTTCGGGCAGGATATGCCAGTATTTGACCACTTCACTTTTCTGGTCAGCATTAACTACCTCGTAAACAACCGGTATGGTTAGTATGGGTCCGTTAAGTTGTTGGGGACCAGCCCATTTTGAGCCTACCTCGTTGGTGGCTGCGTAGTTTAATGTTTCCCTTTCGCCAATAATCGATTTAACCATTTCGGTGGGAATGAGTAAAAGGAGTACCATGATTGTAATGGTAACCACTTTTAGGGTTACTGAATTTCTCACCAAGTTGTGGGCTTTTTCAAAGGATTTGTTTTCTGTGTTCATGTTATGTGTATTAGGTTATTAAAAGTACTTTGAAATTCAAAGTGAAATGATAAAAAAATTTATTTGAGTAATTGTTCTATTGCCTTGATGTGTTTGGTAAATGCGAGCGTGCCTTCTTGCGTAGCCGAATATTTTGTGTTTGGTTTTCGATCGAGAAATTCTTTTCTGAAATTGATATAACGACTGTTCTCGAGCGATTTTAAATGACTGGCCAGGTTACCATCGGTTACCTCAAGTAGTTCTTTAAGCGTATTAAAATCAAGGTATTCATTTACCACCAGGGCCGACATGATCCCCAGCCTGATTTTATTTTCAAATGCTTTGTCAAGATCTTTTAAAATTTCTTTCATTACCTGTATTTAAGGTGCATGACAATGCCATAAATGATGTGTAACACTCCGAAGCCCAGGGCCCAGAAAATAAGACCGTATCCGATAAATTGAGCGGCCAAAAGTCCCAGGATAATTTCAACGATGCCCAGACTTCGAATTTCGGTAAGCGTATATTTACTGGCGTTTACGAGCGCAAGTCCGTAAAATATCAGGGTTAAGGGTGCCACAATGCCAATATATCCCTTGAAGAGAAAAATAAGAGATAAGATACCACCAGTAATCAATGGGATAAACAGGTTGATGAGCATTCTTTTTGCTTGTAAGTTCCAAACTTTTTCCTTGTCTTTTCTGGCTTTTCTTTTGGATAGAAATATTCC
>PCUL01000172.1 GCA_002771745.1 Bacteroidetes bacterium CG18_big_fil_WC_8_21_14_2_50_41_14 | reverse complement strand
AATATCATTTCATCGCTTGGGTTTTCAACTGAAGAGAACTTTCAAAACCTGCTGCATGCCGATGTAGGAATTCAAACCATTGACGATCCATTACTTTATCCTGCGCCTTTTCTGGCTGCCCGCATCCATCAGGCAAAGTTGGAAGAATGCTGGATTGAAACGAATCAGAACGTGGTAGCCGCCACACGATTGGAAAAAATGCTGATTCTGTCGATTACTGAAGCCCTTTCAAAAACCAAAATAGACATTTCTTCCATCCGCACTGCCATTCTTTTATCCACCACCAAAGGCAATATTGATTTGTTAAATCCCATTGAAAGCATTGATCCTGAGCGATTATCGCTATGGAAACTGGGCGAATTTATCGGGCATTACTTTGGAAATCCAAATCCTGTCAGGGTGATTACAAATGCCTGCATATCTGGCGTTTTGGCCATCAATACTGCTGCCATGATGCTGAAAGGAGAAAGTTTTGATCACATCATTGTTGTGGGTGGCGATTTGGTGACCAGGTTTGTGGTAAGCGGGTTTATGTCGTTTTTATCACTCAGTAAAACCCCTTGCAAACCCTTCGATCGTGACCGTGACGGACTTTCATTGGGCGAAGCCGCAGGAACACTCATCCTGGAAAAAACCAGTTTCCCTGAGAAAGGGGATATCTTATTCGCCGGTGGAGCCACTGCCAACGATGCAAACCACATTTCAGGACCTTCGCGTACCGCAGAAGGTTCGGTGATCGCCATTCATAATGCACTGACCGAGGCAGGTTTTGCCGCTAAAGATATTGACCACATCAATGCACATGGCACGGCCACACGTTACAACGATGACATGGAAAGCATTGCCATACAGCTACTTGGCTTATCCGGGTCTCCGGTCAATAGTTACAAAGGCAGTTGGGGACATACACTGGGAGCGGCAGGAATTATCGAAACCGCAGCCCTTGTCGAATCGATGAAAACCAATACCATCCTGCCCACAACAGGATTCCACACTCCCGGAACCACAGAAAAACTGATCGTAACTAAAGAACCGCTTTCAAAACCATTAAATACCTGTTTAAAACTGGCCTCAGGTTTTGGAGGATGTAATGCGGCACTTGTTCTAAATAAAAAGTAATTTCACCATGACACCACAGATCACCGCTTTCTGTCACATCAAAAAAAATCAGGTCTTCCTCAACGGGAAACGCATTTTTAGTGCCGGACCTGAGGTGGACATGCGTGAATTTGTGAAGGCTGCTTTCCGGAATACCGGAACAAAATACCCCAAGTTTTTTAAAATGGACGACTACAGCAAACTCGGGTTTCTGGCTGCCGAAGTTTTGATGAAGGCGGTCGATGTATCAACAATAGAGGCCAAATCAACTGGTATTGTGCTTTCAAACAACCACTCGACACTTACCACCGATCAGCTGTTTCAGGATTCAATCCAGTCGGACGAAACATTTTTCC
>PCUL01000295.1 GCA_002771745.1 Bacteroidetes bacterium CG18_big_fil_WC_8_21_14_2_50_41_14 | reverse complement strand
CAGATAAATACTAAATTCATACGGGCTTTTATCAATGTAGTAACAAATATCAAGGACGTCAAATTAAAGGATTGGTCGACGAACGACATGGCCGGATACACAGGAACCTATTCATTAGAAGTCGTGGTCAACAAACAGGTGGTGAATCGGGGAACAGGTGCCGTTACCATTAACTGGGTGAAAACAGAAAAAGGGGAATGGAAAATAACCACGGCCGTGATTCATTCATTTCCAACTGCAAAATAAACTGACACTAACCGGATTATTATTTCGCAGCAACCTTTTTGCTGAACACCCGATAGAGCATTTGGTCCTTGATAACCAATATAAGCGCGAAAATATAGAAACTATCGAGCATCATCGTATACAAGTATTTTTGGACCCCGGAATTGTAATATCCCGTGAGGAAGACCAAAAACACAACCTGTATCAATAGAAAAATCCCCACATTCATCACCAGAGAGGTCAATGCAGGTTTCCTTTTTAAAACAAAAAAAAGAAAGATTTGCCATGATAAAACGATGACAAAGGGCTGCATCACGCCGCCTGTTTCCTGTGGATAATTTCCCTTACGCCCATCAATGCGGGTAAACACCCGATACTGGTAGGTCTTGTCATTTTCATTAATATTTTCTAATTCAATATGGGTGTCCTCTTTTGCCATGCCAACAAAGAAATTGGTGGTTCCAATCAAAACCTGTGCATATACTCGTTCTGCGCCTGATTGCCATGCTGTAAAAACCAGTGCCGATATAAGCAAAAGAAGGATTATTTTATTTCTAGTCGAAGAAAACAGGACCATTTTATTCCAGTTTAAACAAATACCTAATAGGCTATATTTTAATTCTTTAAATCATTCGTATCCTCTATATTGCGGTTGTACCTCCATGCCCATATCAGGAAAACCATGAAACCAAACAGAATATTCCAAAGATAATCGTGGATTAGATGGAACAGGAGCCCCGAATAATTTCCAATATAACCCATCGTGATAAAACGCAGGTTGTTAACAATAAATACAGCACCAATAAATATGAGCAGGGTGATGATTCTTTGTTTCCATTTAACCGGCGACAGAAGGCTTAAAAAGATAACAAAAATATAAAAATTGTATGCAGTGCATTCCATCACAATTTTCATTGTATACCCACTTACCGTTATGTTTGGGTAACTGAGACTTTCGACTGGAATAAAAAGCAGTTTTCCGAATACCAGGGCCGAGCTGAGCGTGAATTGAATAAATACCTGCATAACTGCCTCCTTGATTTCAGGTAAATGCAAGATTGAAATGGTGATGATCCAGAGCAATACAGCTAACATCAATGGCAAAAAGCTACGATAAAACTTTTTTAAAGCTTCTCTTCTTACCGATTTTTCCGGTTGACTGGCATTTACAGGTTTCTTTTTTCCAGGCTTTGTAGACAAATTTAAGGCTGTTAAAGGTTAATATTTTTTTCTATATTCATCCTTATCTGGTTTTCATGAGATTAAAATTGTCCCTCAGATAATGCCAGACAAACTGCACAAATATAAAATAACTTTGCATGATACCATAACTGGCATAATTAAAAAAAAACCGAGAAAGAGAAAAAGCCACTTCAATAGCAACTAAGGGTATTAGAAATATTGTGCACCATAGTGCCTGGTCCGGATAAGGCAGCCGCTAAATAGGTCTTTGGATGTGTTTATTTCAAATTGCAAACAGGTGTATTCACCAGGCCACAACCTTACCTCCCCAACCAAATCCACAGTTATACATTTGGTATGCTTTTAAACCGTATCTTTGCGCCATGTTAACCTTCTCTCCAAAAACTCCCTAAACATTTTACAGAAATAAATTTAAAAAATCAGCATGCGATTCGAAGACCTTGAAATTATTAAGCCTATCTTAAAGGCCCTACAAGATAAAAATTATATTGAGCCTACCACCATACAAGCAAAATCCATCCCGCTCATCCTGAAAAGAAATGATGTATTGGGGTCAGCGCAAACAGGCACTGGTAAAACAGCTGCTTTTGCCATCCCTATCCTGCAACACCTTTATCAGGACCGCACACAACTAAACGGCCAGCGTAAAATTAAAGCACTTGTCATCACGCCTACGCGCGAACTGGCTATTCAGATCGCGGAAAGCTTTACCGACTATGGCAAATACACCGGAATCAAAAACACGGTTATCTTTGGTGGTGTGAACCAAGGTGGCCAGACCAATGACCTCCGCAGAGGTGTGGATGTACTTGTGGCTACCCCCGGAAGACTTCTCGACCTGATCGATCAGGGTTTTGTAAATCTAAACCACATTGAATACTTCGTTCTGGACGAAGCCGATCGCATGCTCGACATGGGATTCATCCACGACATTCGAAAGATTATACACCTGTTGCCCATAGAACGCCAGTCGCTGTTTTTCTCGGCCACCATGCCGGATAATATCGTAGAACTTTCGAAAAAGATCCTCAAAAATCCACGAAAAGTGGAAGTCAGTCCGGTAAGTTCAACTGCCGATACCATTACCCAATACCTATACTATACCAACCGTTCAGATAAGAATGACTTGTTGCTTCATATCCTCAAAGACCAGAAAATAGATCAGGTATTGTTGTTTTCGAGAACGAAGCATGGTGCCGACCGCATCGACAACATCCTGAAGAAGCAAAAAATAAAATCTGCAGCCATCCATGGCGACAAGGCCCAGAACCAGCGTCAGAAAGCGCTGTCCATGTTTAAAGACGGCGAACTCAGGGTTTTGGTAGCAACTGACATTGCAGCAAGAGGAATCGACATTGCCCAGTTAAAATATGTCATCAATTTTGATATTCCCAACATCGCTGAGACCTATGTTCACAGGATAGGCCGTTCGGGTCGGGCCGGGGAAGAAGGCACAGCCATCTCTATTTGCGAGCCGGAAGAAAATGTGTTTATAAAAGACATCGAGAAATTAATCAACCAGAAAATCAGGATTGCCCGTGGAAATCCATTTCCACAAACCGATGAGCCCATGAACACCGCTGAAAAAAAGGAATGGGAAAAGGAAAAACAACGGCGGAAACAGGAATTTTTTGCCAATCAGAAAAAGACAGGCCGACCGACACTGTCGAGGGTAAGGAGATAGCAACTCATTTTTGGTCACGACGCCCTTCACGGCGCTCTTCACGCCGCTCTTCACGGCGCAATTGGCGTTTGTCTTTTTTGGTTTCTTTTTTTACCACATCTATGCTCTTTTGGTTAGCATGGTCGAATGTTGGAATGGTAGAGGCCAATATCCCGCTTAACAAGGCTTTAAATGCAAAATTGCCTGCCCCTTTATACATCACCCGCTTAAAGTAGATGGGGACAACACGTGGTTCTTCCCCATTTAAAGGGTTGTCAGACTTCACCACCTGGTTGGCAAGCCAGGAAAGGAATTTATTACCTTCTTCCGTATCCTTCTTCAAGACTTCGCCATCAAGGCCTGAGTACAACATGGTCATCTGACCCATGGCATGGGTAGCATTTGCTTGAACAGAAAAATGGATTCCCTTCAGTTTCCCTTTTAAAAACCTGACATTCGCGGCCGATTCAAGCATGGGATTAAAAACTGTTATATCGCCACCTCCCAACGACCCTGAAAAGGTAAAAGTATCGCTCCTGCTTAATAAAGGATATTTAAAAGTGACATCCAGGGCCAACTGGTTTTGCAAATCGGCCATCAGTCGTATTTGCATGGGATATTCATAGCTCATGCTATCGCGAATGGAGGTAATTTCACTTATCTCAACGCGCAGTCTATCAAGCGAAACTTTCATTGACGGCTCCCTGTTATTGTTGCTCTCCTCATAAACAAGGATGCCATGACTTATCAGCAGACTATCGATATCGAGATCTGTTTTCAGCTCCTGAAGCAATTGGTTTGGTAAAAGCGGACGCCTGGATTCATCAAATGGGAGTGAAATATTTCTGACAATAAACAGGTTTAATCCATCGATATGGATTCGGGTCAGGTAATAATTTCCCGTGATCAGCATCGTTTTAATATCACCTAATTCCACCATTACATGCTCTGCTTCTGCATTATAAACATCGGTACGATATTGATAACCCGCTGCCGTGCGATAAATATCCTCCACGGGTTTTACCATCAGTTTATTGATATGAACCTTGTGGGATTTAGCATTAAACGAACATTCCTTAAATGAGAGATGATAACCTCCTTTGGTCAACTCGAAATGTTCATTTTCAATTTCAAAACGAAGGTCCTTCATGTCAAGATGAAAGCTATTGGAATCTGAAATATTTTTAACCAGATAAAGGTTGTGTAGTTCAAAATCGATATCCCTGTTATTAAGCAGAGTATCTCCTGAAATAGGGTTCACCAGAAAAACACTCAGGTCAATCAGCTTAATACCTCCTATGTCTACGCCTCCAATGCCCGACATCCTAATTCGGCTGATATTGATTCCTTTATCAAGCTCCTCCTGGGTTATCTGGTGTTTCACTCGTTTTCCACCCCCGGTATAGAGGGTGATAGCAGCTTTATCGTATTTTACCTCCCTGATTTTGACCAATTTGCTTCCAAGTATAGAAAACAGATCCAGATGTGCCAACTTCAAAATGGGTATTTCAGCCTTGTAGAGTGTTTTTTGAGTTGAGGAATGACTTTTATAATGCTTCATTAAAACGCTGTCGGGCATCAGGCGGATATCCTCAATGGTAACTGACATAGCGAAGAGGTTCACTTTTAACTTTTTAAAACTGATTTCATACCCCATATCTGGCTGGGAGACAAGCATATCGCGTACCTTTTTTTCAGCGATGCGACTGACAATGATATTTGCAAACAATACCAGTACCAGGATGAAAGCGAGAATGATTCCTGAAATCAGGAAAACTTTTTTCGATTTGGAGATATTCTTCGACATAAAATGCAGTAGTTTATACCACGAAGGTAACCAATTTCGGAATAAATGCGCTTAATGAAATCTACCTTCAGAAAATATTGGCTAATTTAAGGCAGATTTTCTCTCCTCATGATATATCTCCACACATTCACGCTTGTAGGTTCTTCATACCTTAGCCGACATCCATCGACCACTTTTCATATAAGGCCATGAAATTAAAAACATCAACAAACCATACACCAATTCTGCTGTCCAAACGCCGGCTACATCAGTTTTAAAATAATGCACCATCGAATAAGTGTAGATTAAATAAAATGTCAGGATAATCATTTCAATTATTAGTGAAGTCTTAGTCATACCCGCACCTGAAACCCCACTAAAAAACACGAACCCGATGGCAACAAAAATTCCACCCAGACTTACCACGTACAATACAGGAATTCCCATTGAGATTAAGCCGGGATCATTGGTATAGATATGCATAAATGATTCAGGAAGAACGACAGTAAGCCCCACAGGAACCAGAATGAGCGTAAAACACATCAGTGCCGTTTTATAGATGAGCGGCATGACTTCATTCTGTCGACCCATTCCAATCAGATAACTGACCAGAGAGTTAGTTGCCGTAGAAAATCCCCAAACAGGTACCATGATGATCATGTAAATGCTGCGGACAATATTGGAAACCGCCAACGACTGTTCTCCCAGTTTTTCGACAAAGAGAAAAAAACCAAACCAAACCGACAAAGACACAAACTGTTGCAGCATCATGGGAATTGATACATGAAAGATATCGCGCAACTTGCTAAAACTGAGGGCAGAAAAATGCAGCAGGTTATAATCCTGATATCGAATGGTAATATGGGTATAGGCTACAAAAAAAAGCATGGCAGAGGCTTCAGCCAAAACAGAGGCCAAAGCGGCACCCTGGATGCCCATTTCAGGAAAGCCTGCATGGCCGAAAATGAACAGATAATCAAACGCTATATTGACTAAGGCCATTACGATTGTGGTAAAGGTGATGACTTTAGTTCGAGTCAATCCCACATAAAACGACCTAAAAGTAATGTTGATGAAAGCAAAGAAAATTCCAAACGATCTGAATTTTAGAAAATCGATGGTAGACAGATACACCGCTTCCGAATTAACTGTAGATTTGAGAATAAAAATCGATCCATAGTGCAACAAGACGAATGCGGCCATGGCGACCATCATTAAAAACAGAAGAGAATGAATTACCACCGGACCAATGTCTTTCAGGTTGTTTTCGCCTAACCTGCGGGCAATGATAATCTGAACACCTGTTCCAAAGCCAAAACCCAGCATCACCACCGCCAGATAAAACAATCCACCCAAAGCACTGGCTCCCAAAGCAATATCGCCCACACGGCCTAAAAAGGCAGTATCGGTGAAAATGATGATGTTTTGGGCAATGCTTCCTAAAATGATGGGGTAAGCCACCAGCCAGATTCGTTTATAGGATACAATGGTTTTCATAAGCCGACAAAGATATTA
>PCUL01000428.1:644-2032 GCA_002771745.1 Bacteroidetes bacterium CG18_big_fil_WC_8_21_14_2_50_41_14 | reverse complement strand
TGTTTGGCCGATTGCCTGGATACCAATTACCAGCCAAATGATTAAAATGAATGATTTAAATAGATATTTCATAAGTTATTTGTAAAGGTTAATTAAACTTGTTTTCATTAAAATATAATAATCAAGGGATGCTGAGTATGCACTAATTTATCCATAACACAGACACAACACCCCCTTCGTATATCAAACTTGTTCTTCCCCAGCATAAAAATGAGCTTGTGGTTTAGGCGATGGTGCTTGAGTTTTTGCCAAAGGGAACCTATTATTGGTAATATACTGTAGTACTGTATTTTAACAAAAATGAAGTGGAAGTATTTCATAGCTGTGCAATTTCATCTGTAATTAGTTACCTTTTCAGCACCTAAAATACATCCTAATATAATGATATACAATATATTAATACAGTAGGTTTTTTCTACCCAAAAGGGTAGTAATTTGTTAAACGGAAATAACTAACAGATTGTAAATTAGCCTGATGCAGATGTTGAGGTCTGAAAGTTTTTTTTGCTGTTTTTCTTTAGAATTTGACTGAAAGGGCTGATTTATTCATACCAATGAAATATTCCTGAATGGTATCCTGCCAAATTTATCACAATAACCGCTTTTACAACTTTATCGTTTTTTCAACTGAAAACACCTTATTTGCTTGCTTTATTTAAGTTACCAAACTATAGCCCAATAAATAACTACATTGCGCATATCGCTCAAAGCAACTCCCTTTGAGTACCCATGCTTCCATTGCGTGGGCATACAGCCACAATCCTGCAAATATTTATCTTCAAGATATTTTCCAAGTTTTGCCTCAATCAGATAGAGGTTAAAATCAGAGGCCAGTCCACATAAAGTTTTTCCACCATACTCTTCTGTTTCAAAACGGGGTACCGGCAAACCCTGGGACAATGACTGGTTATGTTTCGCTAGCGATCGACTTTCAGGTGATTCATGGCTGTCAAATATTCTTCCTTCAATCTCGAGGCTGTCGCAATAGGAAAAAACCAAAATAAGCGAGGAATCGGTTGTGTTGACCACCGTATCAGACTATGCAGCAAACTTCAGCTTAATTTCCTGATATTTCTCTTTCGAATAGTTCACCGACAAGATCATTTCACCAAGGCCAAAACAATATTTCATCAGCTCTTCACCTCGTGGATTGTCAGCAAGTAAAGAAAACAGCGAACTATCAGGTATTTTATCCGGGAAGTGCGAAATCAAATGTGCATCAAACAGTTTTAACCGTTGAGAATACTCATTATCCAGGTTTGGCATTTTCGGAGATCGAGTACATTCGGTTATTAATACAACTATCAGGTATGCCAGGGAATATCAAAACATCATGCATTAGTATATGAAAAACCAGTAATTTATATAGTTTTTGCTTTTTGAAATAT
>PCUL01000428.1:0-630 GCA_002771745.1 Bacteroidetes bacterium CG18_big_fil_WC_8_21_14_2_50_41_14 | reverse complement strand
GGAGATATTCTTTACTTACTTTGTTAGAGTAAACATCCCCAACTCCAAACTCCAATACAGTTATATCAAAATCCTTCAGATTAAAGCAAAATCCACCCTCCTGACAATAATATTCAAGCATATTTGGCATCTTCAAAGAGATCTCTTTATCACAATCATAGTCGAATATTTCTTCAGAAACATTTTTAAAACAGGTGTCTGACAGATTGATGTTGGTCAGGATATTGGCATTTATTAACTCTTTTTTCTTTACTTGAAATTTTTTATCGTCAAGTTCAAATAAAACATTAATACCTGCACGTCCAAGCGTTTTATAACCGAATGCATATTGTATCCGTGCCAGCAAACGGTTCTCGAATTTTTCCGGCAAATACTTCTCAAATGTATTTAATCTTGCACTTAAAATTTCGCGTTTAAATAAAACGAAATACTTCGTTGTTTTGCTTGGAGTGCATGAGATTGCAATTGTTAAAAGTAAGACGGATATTAATATTTTCATATTAGAACTATTTTCCAATGATATTTCTTAGTCTCTTGCTTAAAACTGGTTTATCCCAAATATAAAAGGTTGAAATTGCTTCATCATGCTTCATATACATTGAGCCTGTTGCAGATTGTATGTAAGGAATC
>PCUL01000365.1 GCA_002771745.1 Bacteroidetes bacterium CG18_big_fil_WC_8_21_14_2_50_41_14 | reverse complement strand
ATGTGAGGCTTTGCAATCAGGCAACATAGAGGATCCAACCTTAACAATCAAGCTATTACAAACCGAAGAGGCCGTACGTTTGGAGATTAGCAATAACGGACCTTGCATTCCTCCTGAAATAAAAGAACAAATTTTTATTCCCTTTTACACCACCAAGGATGAAGGATCGGGAGTTGGCTTAAGCTTAAGCAAGCAAATCATGCTAAAAATGGGTGGTGATGTAATCTTATCTACCAGCAACAAGCATTTAACGCAGTTTGTGGTATTATTGGGTTATTAGTTCTGGAGGAAGATGATGCTCAAATGAGGAGATGAGTTGGCATGTTTTGTCACACGATACGCTATCGCTAAACGAGCGCCAGTTGGGGGGGCTTTTTCTATTGACACTAACAGGCAGCACATACTTTGTGGTGACTTTCAAAGGTAATTTTTTCTGCCCACATTGATTTATATTTCATGCCTACGGCAGACAAGTGGAGCTAAAAATTCATTCCTACCCGCAGACAGGTTCATAACGTAACCCGCCATAATGTATATGGAGTGTTACTGGTTCGTGCTTTTATAAATCAAGTATTCCAAACGTTTCGTTGTAGGGAGTATTCAAGTCTATAAAGTGAAAATTTGGATTTGTTACTTGCTTTAGAAGCTTGTAAATCTTTAGGCTTTCAGAATCTGAGGATAAGTAGAACTCAACTGTTTTTTCACAATCAGCTTGAGCAAAGAGTTTGGTGTCATTGGGAATAATATTTCTTTCTCTAAGCTTTAATTTCCCTTTGTTTTGGAAAACAATTTTTGCAAATTCACCAGTCCTTTTTGAATGGTCAAGATTGAAAGGAACAATCTGTATATTTTTCAAAGGTAACTCATGCACATCTCCACCAACGCAATATTCAGCTATACTTATTGTAGAGATCATCATTGTGATTTCTTTCTGAATAAATACCTAAAATAACCGTCTGCATTCTTGAATAGTGGGTCACTGTCGTTTAAGAAACGCAGGAAAAAACTCGTATCAAGTAATACAGCTTTATGCGTCATAACCTCCCCTTATTTCTTTTAACCATTTGTCTGGATCAATTGTGCCGAGCCATGATTTCTTCGCCCTATCTCTAAGTGAATTCAAATAATGTTCATCATATTTAGGTTGATAATCAACTAATTCAATGAATTGCAAAGAAGTAGTATCAATTTCACCTGTTTCGGAATGTTGTTTACCGGTAGCTCGAATTCCAAAGTTTTTATACAATAAGTTTTCGTCATACCGTTCTAAGAAACTAATAGGTGTTTGAATTCTTATTGTACCTAACTCTTCAGTAAAAATATGCACATTTGCTTTTTCTTTTCCTCCAGCATTTGTCACTTTTCCGTAGAAATAAAATTCAGCATCTGCCCAAACTGCTTCCGTCCTATAAAAGTGAGTGGTCTTATCAAGTTTTACTTCATTTGTATTATCAAGAGAGGTTTTAATACTAAAAGTATAGTTTCTTTTTGTTGCGATATCTTGAATATTTTCAAATGCTTTTGCGGTTCCAATATCCAGAAAATCAATATTTTGAACTTGTGTTACTTGTCCAATAATGGCATTAAAGCCTATAATGTATTGAATTGATGTTTTAAATATATGCTTTACAGAACCATCTTCAATTTTGTAGCTAATTGTTGGTCTATCTCGTTTATCACCAGAATACAAAAGTTTTTCTGCATTTTCAAGAATATAGATAATCTCCCGAATATCATAATTATCAGGGGAGAGGTCAAGATTACCCTTTGACCCAGTGATTCGTATTTCTATATAACCAATTTTTTCCACAAAACAAAAGTAATATTTTTTAGCCATTTATTCTTTTTTGAGTATTGAATTACTATGTGCGTCCTCCTTAGCATGATCGGCAACATCTGTATACCCTCAATTGTCGCAATGCCTATTATACTGTCTTTGTTGTTAAAATTCCTTTCCGAATTCATTTAATCTCATTATCAATATATTGTTCAATTTCACTGCTGCGTAAAGTCAGTTTTTTTCTTTACTAATAATGGCTTCCATTTCTTTAACAGCATTATAAAAACGAGTGGCACCATTAAAATTTAAAAATTCAAATAATGCACAGTGTTCTCTTGTCTCCGTTTTCATATATAGTGCTTCCGAATATGTGTCATACTCTCTTGACTCTGATAGAAAATCTGTTGTCATTGGTAAAAAAACTGTCCAACGTATTTTTTCCTCAGATGGTTCCAGAAAATGACAATCACTATCAGGATTATAAGTGCTTGTAAAATGATTCAAGTTAATAGTATAAGCATGCTCAAAATAGTTTAACCCTTCAGCCAGCGTTTGAACAGGTCTATCTCCATATACAATAACCAAATCATTAAAATTACCGGACCAAACAACGGGGTCTGTATTATCCCCCAGGTTTTGCTGTTCTATTAATGAAACAATGGTGTTAAATAACGTCTCTTTGGAGCTTTGTGAAAAAACATTGTTTACTATAAATAGGCACAATGCAATTAATGGTATTTGTAGTTTTTTCATCTTAATCTATAATTTCTCCTGCTTTATTAATGTAAACTTTCTTTCCGTTTAATTCTACACGTGCTAAGCCTTCTGAAAAAGGCAGTGCAAATTCATACATTAAAGGGATAACAACCTTACCCGTTTTATCAATAAATCCATATTTCTTATTTATCTCAACTCTCAAAGGACCATTATTTTCAAAATCATGCGTACTGGATGCCATTATTGTTTTAAATTTCGCCTTTTCGTCTGCATCACCTTTTTCAATCCTGGATTCATAAGAAGCAATATCTTCTATCACCTCATCATCAGGGTTCATTTTGTAAAGCGTGTTTAGTTCTTCTTTGCTTTGCTGATACATCCCCGCCCCCAAATAGGCCTTTACCTTTAAATTTTGAATTTTTGCAGATTTTACCCCCCCTGTAATGGCTTCAATTTCTCGTACTTTATCCAGTACAGCTGTATACTCCCCTTGCTCATATAGCTTTTCAGCATTTAATAGTTTCACTTTTATTTTTGTTAAGGTGGCTTGGTCAATGTTTTGCGAAAAACCTACCTGCATACTGCATACTGCAATGACTAATGTTAGTATTATTTTTTTCATGGTTATTGATATTTAGCGATGATGCTTCGTTTCCAATTATTTATTTCAATTTCACATTTTTTTCTTATAATCTCTGCTTTTTTTCTTTTCTGTTCTTGTCTTCTTTTTTCAGCAAGTTCATCAGCTTCGATCTCAGCGTAAGTTCTTCCGCTTTTGTTTTGTCTAATTACCAAGCCTCCAACATAAGAATCAGCATAAAACTCAAAGTCAATTTCAAAATCGTCAATAAATTCTCCAGTCTTATTAACAAAACCTTCTTTGTAGGCAGTCCATGTTCCGTTGCAATTTGTTGTTTCTCCTTGCTTTCTGACTTTTGCAATGCCCATTTTATACTCTAAAATTTTCCATTCTTTATAGGGTATTAAAACCTTGCCTCGGCCATTTATTACCCCCGTTAGGCCGTTTTTATAGTCAATCTTAAAATCACTGTCATCTACAGCCGTGGCTAACATATCATCTAAGCTATTGCTCTTGCCGGAGTTTTTGTGCCAGATGACGAAAGCATTTCATCCAGGCTATTGCCAGCATTTGCTTTGGTGCCTGTGGTATTGCTTTTGCCTTTTTCACTTAAAAAATCGTCCAGACTCTTTGATTTATTGGGTGTTGAAACCGTAGAATTTGCCAACATATCATCTAAACTGGCAATTTCTTTGTCTAAATTTGAAAGGTCATTTTTGTGTTTTATTTCATCATTCGCTTTTGCTGAATTCTTTTTTTGAAGACCCGCTATTTCGTCTCTAATTTCTTTATGCCTTTCTTGTAAGTGCTTAATCCGGCCTTGTAATGATGCACAATCCTGGTAGCTTTCTCCTATCGACTTTTTTAAGACGTTTATTTGTGCGCATGTTTCTTTCAAGCTCAGGCGTTGCATCTCATTTTGCGTTTGCTCAATGTCCTGAAGTTTTTTATCCAATTTTTCTCTGGTCGGGTTTAACACCACATCAAGAGGTTGTAGTTTGTAAAAGACTTTCTTGAATTCTTCATCTGCTTTGGCAAAATCAGATTGAAGTGCACTTATTTCTTCCCTTACTTTATTTATTCGTTTTTTTTCGGCAGATAAAGGCACTGACTCTTGTATTACTTCCTGGCTAAGAAGCACGAAGGGGAAAAAAATCAGCAAGACCATTGCAAATTTTAATTTCATGATTGCAAACGTTTAGTTAGTTGTATAATTTGCAAGTATAAAAAAATATTTCTGAATTATTTAGAATCTGTCTAAATATTAACCAATCCATGTTCAATCGCTTATAAAAAGTTAAATCAGCCTCTCGTTTTTCATTGTAAACTTACGATAAGTACAATAAGATTGTGGGCAACACCAAATAATCACCCTTATTTTGGTGACTCGGTGGAAGTACATGTTTTAACTTCACACTCCGATTCGGTCCGGGTCAACGGAAAATTAATGGTTTATGCTAACTTTAAAACCAGGCCGGTATTTAATTCTTTCCAATATGTTTCCAAGGCTTTTGGATGAGGGAAAGTAGCCAAAGATTCTATTTCAATTTTTCCGAATTATTATAACAAATCGAATAAGTAGCACTACTTATTCTCCTTAAACTCCGGATGCACCTGAGGGATTTCGATAAAAAAAGTAGTTCCGTTTTCTTCCGTGCTTTCGAACCCCACTCTACCTTTTAAGTATTTTTCGCCGAAGAGTTTCATGCTGTAAGTGCCAATACCACGGCCAATGCCTTTGGTTGAAAACGATCGTTTAAAAAGCTGAAGCTGAATTTCCTTGGGCATAAAAACATCGTTATGTACGGTAAACCTGAGGGCTTCTTCCGGTTTCGAACTGGAAAGGATCACTGTACCTCCGGCCTTTGATGCTTCCAGGGCATTTTTTATCATGTTTCCGATAACCCTTCTCAATAAAACAGCATCGGTAGTGGCTAAACCCGAGATGGAATATTTATCGATCGAAAGGAGTTTATCGTGAATGACTTCGTGCTGAGAATAGAGTTCTCCCATCTCTTTTAGGATAGTAAGTGATTCGATTTTGGAAAAGGAAAGCACCAGATCGCCACTTTCGGCAACGGTGAGCATGCGTTGCGATTTTATTTCATCCACCAGAAAATTAGCTGCCCGATTGATAATTTCAGCTGTTTCCGCCATTTCATCCATGTCGCTAATCATCGGCATAATCGATGACAGCCCTGAGATACCGCCAGCACTGTTCAGAATGTCATGAAAGAAAACACGTTCAAGGGTTTGTCTTCTTTTTTCGCTACTGATATCATCAATGGCAAAAAAAATGTATTGTTCTTCGTTAACGTAATAGGGTGTTGCCGTAACCTTTAAATCCAAAGCATCATTTTCCTGGGTAATGATACGGCATTCTTTTGCAGATTGCGCTCCTTGTTGCGCTTCTAAAATGGCATTTACAGCACCGCAAACACTACAGAATTGGGTAGTTCCGCAACCGCCTTCCGATTGGCTGGCATGCATGCAGTTCATGGCTTCGCCAGGCCGTTTGCCAATTAGGCTCACACTTTCATTGGAGTCGAGCGTGCTGATAAATGATTTGTTTCCATATACAATCTGCCTTTCCTTGTTTAGAATGACAACCAATGTTGAAACAGAATCAGCTACCTGGGTAAGGATGTTATTATGATCCAGTAACTGGCTTTGATTCTTTAACTCATTTAGCGTTGCACGTTCTGCAGGCGCATAATCTGTTTTTTTGGGGTCTGGTAAAGTATTCATGAGTTAGGAGGTTATAAACGTCATCCCAAAGGTACAATATTATTGTCGACAATTCAATAGCTGAAAAGAAATGGGAGGAAAGTCCCGATGCCTATTTCCCCGAATGCATTTTCCTTGCTTCATAAAAACACCTCCTACAAAGGGGTTCGTAGGCATCCATTTCTCCAAGCAACACCAGTTTCTCATCCTGTGTGGTTCGGTGCGAATAGCTGGCCAGGCTTCCACAACGCATGCAAATGGCGTGTACTTTGGTTACATATTCGGCCGTAGCCAGCAAACTGGGGATGGGCCCAAAGGGCTTGCCAAGAAAGTCCATGTCGAGCCCGGCAACAACCACGCGCTTTCCCTGATCAGCCAACTGATTGCATACACTGACCAATTCGTTATCGAAAAACTGAGCTTCATCGATGCCAACCACCTCAAATTCTGCGGCATAAAACAATATTTGTGAGGCACTCTCCACGGGTGTGGATGA
>PCUL01000242.1 GCA_002771745.1 Bacteroidetes bacterium CG18_big_fil_WC_8_21_14_2_50_41_14 | reverse complement strand
ATTGGTATAAGGATCCGGATTCAAATCACATTGAACATCCTCAGTAATAAAACCCATCGATTCGGTCATTACCACAAAATGGTCATCACTGATTTTTGTAATGGCACGTTTTGACATAATTCTTTGCCCATTATACCCGCCGAAACAATGGTTCCATAGAAGTGTGCCATCTTTATCCAGTTTTACAAACCAGGGATCCACATCGCCCTCAAAACCATGTAAACCTGTTACATCCCCATCCAACGAGGCAGCATTGCCAATAACAATAAAGCCTGAATCCTGAGTTTGTGTAATATATGATGGCCATTCATAATGAGATCCTCCCAGACATTTTTGCCAAATAATTTCACCATCGTTATTAATTTTTACAACCCAATAATCGGATGAGCCATAGGGAATGCCATGAATACCTGAAACATCTCCATCCTTCGAATCGGTTTGGGCTGCAAATACAAATCCATCTACCGTTTTGGTCAATTCACTTGCAAATTCATGTCCTGTTCCTCCATAGCACAATTGCCTCAAGATATTGCCATTCAGATCCATTTCAACAAGCCAAACATCAAGGTCACCAATAAAATCATGTTGGTGGCAGTTGCAATCAACCATTCCTCCGTCTTCGTTTACACCTGCCAAAACAAAAAAACTGGTATCGGAAGCATAACTCAACCCCAGCCCATTTTCGTGCCCATGGTTGCCCAGAGTTTTTTCCCATAGAATATTGCCCATGGAATCAATTTTGCATATCCAGTTGTCCACATCTCCATAAAACTGGCTAATATCGCCGCCGCCTGACGAGATACGCGACAGGGTGATCAACCCCCCATCGGGTGTTAACAGGGCATCTTTCGGTTCTTCCACATTTGTGCCTCCGTAACAGTTTTCCCAAATAATGTCGCCATATTTATTGATTTTTAATACCCAGTTATCAGCATATTCATTTTCAAAATGGTGTACATCTCCGTCTCTGGAATTAGTCCCTCCAAATAAATAAATATAGTTGGAATCAATTGGAATTATTTTTTCTATCCCTTCTCCACCGCTTCCACCGAAACACTTTTCCCATATTACATTGCCCATGCTATCTGTTTGTATTATCCAGGCATCGGCACTACCGTGAAAGTTACTTACCCAAGGTGCAGTTTCATTTATACCTACTGATAAAAAATATCCTCTATTGTATTTAACCACAGCATCCTGAGTATTATAATCACCCCCGGTGCCAAAACACTGTTGCCAGGTGATGGTGCTAATTTGCGAAAAGGAAGCTGTATTTATCAGAATGATTATTAGAAGGAATGTTGTTTTTACAATTTTCATTTTCTAAGAAATTAAAAGTTACCGGTCAGTTTGCCCTCTCTGGCGTGCGAATGTTTCGCGTGCCTTACTTTGCTCCTGATTTAGTGAATACATCATTATTGTGGATCAATTTTTTT
>PCUL01000291.1:27056-27833 GCA_002771745.1 Bacteroidetes bacterium CG18_big_fil_WC_8_21_14_2_50_41_14 | reverse complement strand
CATATGCTTTGTGGCGGACTTTAAAAGACAAATCTTTCTGTCCGCGATGATTTTTAATTGGAACTAAAATGTTCATTTTCAATACTAACTCCGCCATAAAGTATTATGCATTGTTACCGCCTGGTTTTTATTTTCGTCAAGCAAGTTTTATGTTTTCATTCAGCAATTCAACGTTAAAGTTAATTTTAGCATTTAATGCTTTAAAGACTTTTAAAATTGTCTCAAACCTGGCATCTGTCAGGCTGTTTTCTAATTTTGAAATTTGTGCTTTTTTCACACCAACGAGTTCTCCAAGCTCTTCTTGAGTCAGATGGCGATCTTTTCTTGCTTGGCGGATGGCTTCGCCGATTAAGTCAAGACGTAATTCGCTTTCAAAGGCCTCGCGTTTTGGCGTACCTCGTTTCCCGATATGTTTGTCAGTTATGTCTTCTAATGTGTATGTTTTCATCGGTTCATCCTTCGTTTTCATGACGTTTTCTTTTAAAATATTGTTTTCTAATTATCTCTGCTTTCTCAATTTCGCCGCTGGGGGTTTTGCTGGTCTTTTTGATAATTCCGTGTGTTGAAATTACCACTGTCTCAGTGTCTCCGGTCTTGTCCCAAAACGCAAAAAGTCTGTAATGGGTTTTGTTGAACAATGTCCTGAACTCCCAGATTTCGTCTTTCAGTTTTTTAAAAAGTTCTTTGTCGTTCGAAAACCTTGCCTTTGTTACGTTGTAGATAATTTTATCTCGTGATTTCCCTTCAAGGGCATTCAAAAACTCGGCTGCTTCTTCT